>CAUJII010000189.1 GCA_963205035.1 Spirochaetota bacterium | reverse complement strand
CAGGCAAACATGTCTGCCCGCGCAACTTTTCCGCGCGCCAGAAGCTCTCCGCCTTGAGTTGATTTCTTTTCGTTTCTCATGGGGACAAGGGGGAAGGGCGCGACGTTCTGTCAACAGCAAATGAGAATCATTCTCATTTGTTAGGAATCGTTGAGGTGGTGTCCCCGGAGTGTTTTTGTGCAAGGCTTCGATACAAAAATGCCAATTTTATTGACATTTTCACTCGGAAGACGGAGACCCGAAGCGGGTCGCAGCCACCGGCGCAAAAATGTATCAAATTGTGCGAAATCGAGCCTATTAGACAACCTCAACCATCTATTTCAATCCCAACTCTTCTGCTAAGACGAAAATATTACCGCCCTCAGCCTGCCTCTCGATTAAGGCATCATCGGAGAGAATCTTGCGTACCGCATCTTCTGAAAGATTCTGCATCTTGTGAAAGTTCTCGCGGTAAAAACGCAGAGACAGCTTCTTCGAGAAAATATTCGATTGAAAATAGAAAACCTGGTGCGCAATCAAGAAGCGCATCGTATCGTAGTCATCGACTGCTTCGGCCGTGATAATCGCCGTGCGGTTATCGGCCAGACGGATGCAATAATCGATGAACGCTAAATTATCTAAAAATTTGGTTTGGTCGTCCTCGGGCTTAAATTTGAAACTAATCGGGTCGAGCTTGAACTCTTTAATCATCTCGCCCAAGTCGAGAATCACTTGGTGGCTCTGGCTCTTCACGCCGAAGTCGTCGGCAGCAAACGTAATTCCAAATTGAAAAAAGTAGCGGCACACGTCTTTCAACTTGATATGCGTTTCTTCGTAGGGCTGCTCGACGAGCTCTAAGCGCACGTTAGTCGGAAGTATTTTTTGGCGGGCCAAGAGTTCGTTGAAGCGGAACACTTTTTCCGCCGAAGGAAAAGTGTCGAGCAGGGTTTGGGGCGATACGTTAAATTTCAAGAGGCCAGGCGCATCGCGGCACGCGGTAACCAGCTTTTCTAAAATCAAGAGTTCGACGCGGTTGATGTCTTGGTCTTGAGGAATGTCGCGCAAGAGCTCCGCGTAGCCGGTGTATAGCTCGCCCCCCACAAAGACCTCCCCGCCTTTTACGGAATATGTCTCTTTGCGCACATCAAAGTGAACGATGGGTTGGATGACTGCATTCGCCTCGACGTTCGCGAAATAATCGTTCGCACGGTTGAGATAAGTCCAACTCCAGCGGACGAGGTTATCTTTAAGATTCTTGTGCGCCGAGTTCACAAGTTCGTTGAAAATTTCTTCGGCGTCTGAAATAAAATTGCATTGCGTGCGGCCAATACCAAAATCAAAATCCCACTCTGCGTATTTCGGAATTTCACTGTGCAGCTTACCCATTGCGCTTTCGATATTAGGGAGAGTGCCCGGCGCCTTATCGAGAGGCACAATGCCGACATAAAAACGGCTCGCGTCGCCCAGCACCATGCAGTGGATGTCTTGGCTTTCGGGGTTTGTCTTTTTGACGAACTCTGGTATTTCTTGAACGAACTCCGCAATCGTTTTTCCTTTGAGGTTTTCGACAAACATCATGAAGAGGGGTTTACCGCGATTCTTCTCGATAAAATTTTCGCGGAAATTTTTTTCTGCATCGGCTAAGCCAAAATTTTCTGCCGTCTTTTGGAGTATTGTTCGGAAAGGTAAGGCCACGAGCACAGATGGCGGGGCTGTGTCACCGTGGAAAGAGCAAAAAGGAGACCAGCGAGTTCTAAGAGGCTGAGTGCGGCCGTGATTCGCGCGCCTCGCTTGACCCGATGACTCGCCATTCTGGCCTAACGCTATGAATTTGAAATACGTTGCCGTGCCTGTCTCCTATGGCAAGATCAATATGCAAATCGGCGGCCCGGCCGATGCCGACGAAGCCATCCTCTTTATACACGGCTGGCCCGACTCGCACGATACTTGGTCGCACCAAATGGAATACTTTTCCGATCGCTACCGTGTGGGAGCTATCGACCTTCCCGGAGTCGGCGAGAGCGACACGCCGCCGTCACGCAGCGGCTACCACATCGATAATGTTCTTCCGGTAGTTTCTGCTGCGATCAAAGCACTGGGTGCTAAGAAAACACATCTCGTGGCGCACGATTGGGGAGCGATTATTAGCTGGGTATTTACTTCGAGACCAGACTACGCATCACAGATTGCGTCTTTCACGGCGGTCAGCGGGCCGCACCCGGCTCTTGTGCGCGCAAACCTTTTCGGCAAGCTCGCGTCTTGGAACCCCGCGACGGTTTTCGACGGTTTGAGGCAAGCCGCGAAATCGTGGTATATCTACTTCTTTCAACTACCGCTCGTTCCCGATTTCGTATTTAACACCTTTGGCACAATTGTCTGGCCCCGTGCGCTGATTCAGGGCGGCGTTCCCAAAGACGACATACTTTTAACGCAAGACCAAGAACAAATATCCAAGAACGTCGTTCATCCGCTGAATCTGTACCGCGAGTTGGTTCAAGGCAAGTGGATCGAGATCCCCAAAGAGATTAAGGGTCGCATCCAGGTGATAATTCCCGAGCACGATTTAGCAATTACTCCCGAGATTTATTCCAACGTCCGCGACGTGGCCCCACAGGCAGAACTGCATTACGTCAACGCGAACCATTGGGTGCAGCGTTCTCATCCGCAGGTCGTCAACGACCTTATTGAAAACTTTATCGGACGATAGTTTTTTTGGAAGGTATTACTGGGCGCGGCATAACTCAGTTGGGGTTCTTAGTCTTTGCAAAAAATTTTGTCTCAAAGGAATTTCGAAAATCACGAGCGCCGGCTTTTCCTTTTAGAAAAGCCTCGCATAACGGTTTGCAACCTGCTCGTGATTTTCATGGGTATTCATCCTAAGAGGCGGCAAAATTTTTCGCCATGGCCTCACCTGATTTATCCCGCGCCCGGATTACTTATTCCATAAGGCTCGAACGTGTTTATAGTTTAAGATTGCACTATTACACTAATTCCCAATTTTCGACTTCTATAGGCGCAAGGGGATTGTCGTAGTGAATGAGAAGCCCTTTGAATTTTGCCAATTCTTTTTCAAAGTCGTCTGTATAGGGTACAACCTTGAGAACGGGGCGTCCCCTCTCAAGAATAACGAGAGGACGCTTTGTCGCTTGAACGTTGCGTAAGTGTTCAAGCGCATGTGCCTTAAAATTGGTTTTCGTTACAGTAGACATGACCGTAAATACATGGTCATGTCTACTTGCCAAGAAAATTCTCACTACATGTTGCCATGGGCACAAATTCAGGCCGCTTAGGCTTAGTGCACGCGTTGCTGCAAAGAATCAACAAATTAACGCCAATTCCAATAGCACGCCCAAGCAATGCGGAATGATTGCCTCCGGTCAAAGCACCGCCGGGCGTAGCCCGACCAACGGCTGGCCTTTCGGCGATGCACGCCACTTTAGCCGGGAGGCCTGCTAAACCACCAAAAAGTCCGCGCGCTATATGCACGTTCGCAAGCAGTGGATGTATTCAGCGTACGACAGGCCTTTTTTCGCGATGAGGACTGCCTTCCGAGCCGTTTCGAGCCCGCCGTTCTCATTTTTTTCGGTGGCTTTTTGGTAGTTAATAAAATAGTCAGGAAAACTTTTGCGCCGGGCATACCGCGCTGCCCAGAAATGATGATTCCGCGCGGAGAACGCCGACCCGCGCCGGGGCGAATGTAGATACATCTCGACAAATCGCGGCATGAACACCCGAATCGCGAAGTCGACGAACCGCGACACCGATTCGCCTGAATGAATCGTCCGCTGCCAAAGCACACCGTAGAGGTTCTTATCAACCCTCCAGGGCCTGATGACGTATTTAATCTCGTCAGTCTGGATATTGTACCGCCGGGCGGACACAGTCCAAGGACCGCCGGAGCGCCAGCGTAACACAGTCTCTTTGCACAGCCGCGAAATAATCTCTCCCTCGCCCCATTTAATCCCATGCCGAGCAAAAATCAACTGCGCGGCTTTGAGTCGCCGGTACGATTTTTCGCGTAGCGAAACCGATGTCTGATGATATTCCATAAATTACTCCCTCTATATATTAAATACCCAGAAACCGTGTTTTTTTCTCACGGAATTTGAATTTTTTTTCAAAAACCAAAAAAAACGCGAATATTGTAATAACTACCACAAAGGATCTGATTTTTTTTGAAACGGAGGAATTTGTAATAGTTATTACGACGGGCGGGGACCGCGATGAGTTCTAAGCCTAAACTCGCTCGCCCTACCAGGGGATGCCCTCGATTCTCATTGACCCCCTGTCTTAGACGCCAAAGAAACCCTGTGCAATTCACCGAATTGAAGCTTTCAGAGCCTATCCAGAAACGGCTCGCCGCGAAGGGCTTTCCCGAACCGACTCCCATTCAAGCAGAAACAATCCCCCTGGCGCTAAGTAACCGCGACCTTGTGGCATGCGCCAAAACGGGCTCGGGAAAGACTTTGGCGTACCTTTTACCGATTTTGGAGTACGTTTACCAGAAATCGCAGCAAAATGCAGAATCCACCGAAAATGGGACAAATCCCCCGGTAGCGCTTGTTTTGGCTCCCACGCGCGAACTCGTCGTGCAAATCGCCGAAGAAGCGGAGTTTTTTGCAGAAGCAGCAGGCCTGAAACTCGCGACAATTTACGGCGGGGTCGACCACGACAAACAACGCCGCGAACTTTCTGCGGGAGCGCACCTTATTGTCGCAACCCCTGGTCGCCTTCTCGACTTTTTGCGCGGTGGCGAAGCGAAGCTTTCGAGCGTTGTGCGTATCGTTCTCGATGAAGCCGATCGCATGCTCGACATGGGTTTTATCGACGATGTCCGTAAAATTATATCGAAGTGCTCGGCTATAGATAGCGTTGAGCGGCAATTTTCTCTTTTTTCGGCGACGATCAATTTCAGCGCCCTCTATTCTGTGTGGGAGTTCATGCGCGAGCCGGAAGAAATTCTCATCAACCCCGAACTCATCGACCATGCGAACATCGCGCAAGAGATGCTCCATTTGGGGCAAGACGAAAAACTTCCGTACCTTATACAACTTTTGGAAAACAACAAACTCGAGCCCGTTATTATTTTTTCCAATAGCCGCCAGTACGTCGACGTACTCGTCAAGAACTTGAACCATCACAATATTGCGGCGGCGGGGCTTTCGAGCATGGTGACGCAGGCGAAGCGGCTCAAAATTCTCGACGATTTCAAGAGCGGGAAATTCCGTATTTTGGTCGCGACGGACGTAGCGAGCCGAGGTCTCCACATCGAAGACGTGCAGCTCGTCGTGAACTACGACATCCCGATGGATCCCGAGACGTACGTGCACCGCATTGGCCGCACCGCGCGCGCGGGGAAAACAGGTAAGGCGCTGAGTGTCAGCTCGGAATTCGACTACGATTCTTTGGCAAAGCTCGAACGCTATTTGAAATACAAGATTCCTGTTGTACAACCCGAGGGACGTTTTATCGAGAACGTGAGCTTCATTCGGATTGTCCATGCCGAGCGGCGCGATGGAGCAGACCACGCACGTTCGCGGGGGCGCGACAATAAGAGACATGAACGCGGCGCACGCACCTCGGAACGTGCGGCACACGGCAAAAGACAAGCGCATGCGCCCCAAGGTAATCTCACCCGCGATGGAGGCGGCCACCAGAAAAAACAGCACGCGGCGCAAAGCTCAAGGCAAGGTCATCCATCCGACAAGAATCGATCGCATGGCCAACGCGGCGGCGATTCGCTTAACCAAACTCAAAAGAAACGCGACCAGCAGCAGAGGCGCCCAAAAGAATTTACGATTGTGTCGCGCGATGCCAAAAAGCGCGGCTTCATCGGAAGGTTCTGGAATTCCGTCAAATCGCTTTTTTCTAAAAAACCGGCGCAACCGCAAATCTCTGATCGCACACGCCGCTTGTTAGAGGAAGAGACGCGTCAAGATAGAAGCCATGCAAACCGGCAGGGGCAAAACCAACGCCGTCCTTTTAAGAAGCGGGGCAATAGACGTCCCAACAAAGGCCATAAGCGGACGTAGTCGAGACGCGGGGCGCGGAAGGCTGTCGAGGCCAGATAGAAGCAAACTAAGGTGACTACCTATCTCAAACGCCGGTTCTGACTTGTGCCGCGCCGTAATGACCTGAAAAAAATACTCATTATTGGGTCGGGCCCGATTGTTATTGGCCAAGCCTGCGAGTTCGATTATTCGGGCACACAGGCGGTAAAAGCGCTCAAGCAAGAAGGCTACGAAGTCGTTCTCATCAACTCGAACCCTGCGACAATCATGACCGACCCCGAACTCGCCGATCGGGTCTATATCGAGCCCATCACTCTGCCGTACCTGACGCGCATCATCGAAGAAGAACGCCCCGACGCGCTCCTGCCTACTGTTGGAGGGCAAACTGCGTTAAACGCTGCGTTGGCGCTTTCGGCGGCGGGGGTGCTTAAAAAATTCGGCGTTGAGCTCATCGGCGCCAACGAAGAGGCTATCCGTAAGGCGGAAGACCGTAAGCTCTTCAAAGAAGCGATGGAGAAGATAGGCGCCGCGATGCCGCGTTCGGGGATTGCGCAGACTCTTGAAGAGGCGCTCAAACTCTTAGAGACGATTGGACTGCCGGCGATTCTTCGCCCGTCGTTTACGTTGGGCGGCACCGGCGGGGGGGTGTGTTACAACCGTGAGGAATTCGTTTCGATGGTGTCTCGCGCGCTTACCGAAAGCCCGACGAGTCAAGTGCTCATCGATCAAAGTATTTTGGGATGGAAAGAATACGAACTCGAAGTCATGCGCGACAAAGCGGATAACGTCGTCATCATTTGTAGCATTGAAAATTTGGATCCGATGGGTGTACACACAGGTGATTCGATTACCGTCGCTCCACAACAGACTCTCACCGACCGCGAGTACCAAAATTTGCGTGACCTCTCGATAAAAATAATCCGTGAAATTGGCGTCGAAACAGGCGGTTCGAATATCCAATTCGCCGTCAACCCGAAGGACGGCGAAGTGATGGTCATCGAGATGAACCCGCGCGTGTCGCGTTCGTCTGCCTTGGCGAGTAAAGCTACGGGGTTTCCTATCGCAAAAATTGCAGCGCTCTTATCTATCGGGTACACGCTCGACGAGATACAAAACGATATTACGAAAAAGACGCCTGCAAGCTTCGAACCGACGATTGATTATATCGTTACAAAAATTCCCCGTTTCACTTTCGAAAAATTTCCCGAATCGTCGCGCGTTCTCGATACGCAAATGCGTTCGGTCGGAGAAGCGATGGCGATTGGGCGCACATTTCCCGAGTCGTTTCAAAAAGCGATGCGCTCTCTCGAAACGGGACGCTTTGGATGGGGCGCCGACGGCAATCTTTCGATTGAGTTGGAAATTCTCCGGATGGGCGACGAAGCCACACAAAGACGGCATATCTTAGAAAAGATTAGCATTCCCTCCGACACGCGGATTCTCTATCTGCGCGAGGCACTTGTACGAAATTTTTCTCTCGAAGAAATTTACGAACGCACGTCGATCGATATGTGGTTTCTTACGCAACTACAACGGATTTTGAAAGTGGAGAGCGAGGTTGTCCTCGCGTACGAAACGGCATCAACACTTCCGCAAGAACTCCTTCGTGAAGCAAAGCGCATGGGCTTCCACGACCGTCAGTTGGCCTATTTGAAAAATTACAAGGCAATTCAATCGCTGACGCACGAACTATGTAAAATCGAACAAGGCTCCTCTGCCTACATGGCAAAGATGTCCGAAGTTACAGAAACGATACTGAACGCGCAAAAAGAAATCGCAACAGCGCGTCTTGCTGCGAAGGTTACGCCTGTGTACAAGCGCGTCGATACCTGTGCGGCGGAGTTCGAGTCGTTCACCCCCTATATGTACTCGACGTACGAAGAAGAAAACGAGGCGGATGTCTCCACAGAAGACAAGGTTTTGATTTTAGGCGGAGGTCCCAACCGAATCGGTCAAGGCATCGAATTTGATTATTGCTGCTGCCACGCAAGCTACGCGCTCCAAGAAATCGGCTTCGAGAGTATTATGGTCAACTCGAATCCTGAGACTGTCTCGACCGATTACGACACCTCCGATAGGTTATACTTTGAACCACTCACGGTAGAAGACGTGATGCACGTTTACCGACAAGAGGCGCAAAAGGGAAAAGTCCGAGGCGTTATTTTGCAGTTTGGAGGACAAACCCCGTTGAAACTTGCACGCGCTCTCCAGGAACAAGGCGTACCCATCTTAGGGACGAGCGTCGACAGTATCGAACGCGCCGAAGACCGCAAGCTCTTCAACGACCTTATTCAAAAACTTAAACTTAAGCAGCCGCATGGACGGATGGCTTCTACTCTCGAAGAAGCTCTCGTGGCGGCGCAAGACATCGGTTATCCTGTTCTCGCGCGTCCTTCGTTTGTTTTGGGCGGCCGTGCGATGATGATCGTCCACACAGAAGAGCAACTGCGCCATTATATGCAGACGAGCGTCGAAGTCAGCCGCGAACGGCCGGTTCTTATCGACCAATTCTTATCGCGCGCGCTTGAAGTCGATGTCGATGCGCTCTCAGACGGTAACGATGTTTTTATCGCCGGCATTTTAGAGCACGTCGAAGAAGCGGGCGTCCATTCGGGAGACAGCGCTTGCATCTTGCCGACAAAGCACATCGCAGAGCCGATTCTCGAAGAAATGCGCACAATTACTCGTTCTGTCGCGTTGGAGCTGGGCGTCGTCGGCTGCATCAATATCCAGTTTGCGATTGTCGCAAGCGATGTCTTTGTTCTCGAAGTCAACCCACGCGCATCGCGAACGCTTCCCTTCATCTCGAAAGCGATTCGAGTGCCGCTTGCAAAGGTCGCAACGAAAATCATGCTCGGTAAGACTCTCAAAGAGTTGGGCCTAACGAAAGAAATTCTACCGAGTCTTTACCACGTCAAAGAAGTCGTCTTGCCTTTCAAAAAGTTTTCTGGCGCTGACACTATTTTGGGCCCCGAAATGAAATCCACCGGCGAAGTGATGGGGATTGGCCGCACAGTCTCCGAAGCCTTCTACAAAGCACAAATTGCGGCAGGGCAAAGACTTCCATCCAAAGGCACAATTTTTGTTTCTGTCAACAACGTCTCGAAAGCGCCGCTGCTCGATGCGCTCAAAGCGGCGGTGGGTGCGGGGTATAAAATTTTAGCGACCGACGGCACAGCGACAAGTCTTTCCGAAGCGGGTATTCCTGTGGAGCGCGTCAACAAAGTGCACGAGGGCCGCCCGCACGTCGTCGATAGCATCAAGTCGGCGGATGTCCACGTCATTATCAACATTCCGACCGATGTAAAAACTCGGGGCGATGCGTTGGAAATCCGCTTGGCTGCGTTGCGCTATTCGATTCCTTACTTCACGACGGTCGAAGCTGCCCGCGAAGCGATTTTCGGCATGGTCGACATGCAGGATAAACGCGAAGCAATCTACGTCTTGCAAGACGAGACAGCGCGCTAAGGGATCAATCCCCCTCGAGATAAATCATGATTTCGACTTCGATGTCTTCGTCGTCGATTCTAAATTGATTTTCAACAATCAGCATCTCGCCGTGCGGTGTTTTGGCGCGCGCATCGAAGAGTTCCTTGATCGCTTCGGGGGTGGAAAAAAGCGTAGGTGTCGCCGGCTCGACGCTTTTCTCGGTCAAAAACGTCAGTGTGTTCGTGTAAGCACTGCCTAAAATATTTGTTATCTCAAGGAGGGGGCTTGGATCAAATTCGTCCCCGGCGTCAAAACCCGCCGCGCTAAAAAGCAACTTCGCCATGCGCTCTGCCGCGCGCCGCGTCATGATGAGATCGATTGCACCCGCCGCAGGCAGCATCGGTAGATGGATGAGGAGAATTTTCCCTGCGCGAGAGACGAGCTTATCGGCGGTTGTGCGTGCCTTCTCTGCTTGGATGCGAGCGCCTCGGCTTTTCTTTACGGTAATCGTGGGGTTGCCGGTCAGCATCTGAATCCCCTGAACGGCGGTCTTGTTGCTTTGCGCAATCCACTTGCGCATCAGCTCCACATCGGAAAAATCAAAAATAGGTTTCATAGGCTCCTCTGTTTCTGTTGCTACCACTGCATCGGTCTGGGGTAGAACCGCTTCATGCGCCGTATCGGCAACGCTTTCTTGTGGCTCTACCTTCTCTTCTTCTGCGGGTTTTAGCGTCGTGCTATTTTCATCCGCCGTCTCTGTGGTATTAACACTGGAATCCGCCGCTACGTCTGCGAGCGCAGTGTTTTCGCGACCCTCGCCCTCTGTTTTTTTCTTAGATGCACCGACTTGTTTCTTGCCGTACATGTTCGCAATTTCTTCGACATCGACAATGAAAACAATTTCGTTATCGCCGAGCATGGAAGCGCCGGAAAGCCCGCGGACTTGTTTGTAGTGCTCCCCTAGAGACTTGATGACGAGCTCTTGCTTGCGCAAGAACTCGTCGACGCCGATGGCGAAGCGCATGCGGTTCACCTCGACTAAGATAGCAGACAAAAATTCTTCTTCAATGTCTTCAATCGGCGGATAACCCAAGATATGGTCGAGCTTGATGAAGGGCAGGATTTGATCTCTCCAATGCAAGACTTCTTGCCCGTCGAGACGCACAACGTTACCCGTCGGCGCGTTGATCGTCTCTTCAATCACGGCGAGAGGAAATGCGAAAAGATCGGTACGCACGCGCACGGTGAGCGCGGTAAGGATTGCCAATGTGAGCGGCAACTTGATGACCATCCGCGTGCCCTTGCCCGCAACGGAGCTGACTTGCAAATCGCCGGAGAGCTTTTTTATCGATTCGCGCACAATGTCCATGCCAAACCCTCGCCCAGAAAGATCGTCGGCTACCTCTTTGGTCGAAAAACCCGGCATGAAAATGAATTCGTAGATTTCTTCACGAGTTACGTTCTGAGCGCGCTCGGGTGTGATAAGCTGTTTCGAGAGCGCGTGTTCGAGAACCTTTTGCGTATCGATGCCTTTGCCGTCATCCTCGACCGAAATGAGTATGCTGCTGCCGGCTTGAGCGGCTGAAAGATGGAGCGTTCCTTCGCTCTCTTTACCTTGCCTCACGCGCTCTTCGCTTTCTTCGATGCCGTGGTCGAGTGCGTTGCGGATGAGATGAGTCAGCGGTTTCACAATTTCATCGATCACGCGCTTGTCGAGTTCTGTATCTGCTCCCGACACCTCTAAGCGGATCAATTTGCCCGATTTGTCGGCGTACTCGCGCACGAACCGTTTGAAGCGAGAGAAAACATAGTCGAGCGGCAGCATGCGCGACTTCATCACAATGTTTTGTATGTCTGCCGCCACTCGAAAGAGATCGTTGGTCTTGTCTCGAAGCTTGATTGCCAAATCGGCGTCGGTGCTGGAACGGGAGAAATCCGTCGAGAGCTGCTCGAGCGCGCTATTGGCAATCACAAGTTCACCCGTGAGGTTCAAGAGCTTATCGAGAGTCGTAACCGACAAACGTATCGTATCGCTCGATGCGCTCACATCGACGCGGGCTTCGCCTTTCGTGGTTTCGAGAGGGGAGTGCGTCGCCACGCTATGGCCCGTGTCGATAACAGAGATGCGCTCGATTTGGTCGATGTTGAGATTTTCTTTAACGGTCGAAGCGCTACTTTCGGTTTGTAGAACGTATGTCAGTTTTCTTTCAGACGCCGAGAATGCCGGGCTCTCCAGTTCTTCGTCTGTGGGAGTTTTACTCAGAACCTTGCCCCATTCGTTGAGGCGATTCTCGACAAGAAACGCACGCACCGAAGGGACTTGTTCGCTTTGCGAGATGAAGACTGTCACTGCGAGTTGGCGTTCTGCGCTTTCGACAACTGGCGCGCCACGCGGGCCAGTCAAGAGGAGCACTTGGATTTTATCGGTGAGCGGACGTATCTCTATGTGTTGGGTATTCTTTCCTGAGCGCAACGCCTCGGCAATTTGTACCATGCCGACGCGGCATTCGTGAAACAAATTCAAAACGACAGAATTAACGCCGACAACACCTTGCAACACCTCTTGCAGAGCCGTTTCGAGAGCATGCCCTAACGCCACGAGGTCGGTTAGATCCATCATGGCGGCGTTGCCTTTAATGGTGTGTGCCGCGCGAAAAATATCGCGTAAGTATTCCTGGTTTTGAGAGTCTTCTTCGAGCGACGCGAGTGCTGAGTCGATAATTGAGAGGTTGTCGCCCAAATCTTCAAGAAATGCGGTAACTTCCGCTGTAACGGCCATAGGTTATTTTCGGAATTACATCCCCTCAACGCAAGAAATAATTTAATCTATGTATGTAAAAAAGCTACCGATAATTTACTATGGCGTCGGATACTCCACAGTTACGCTCTCAAGGGATTGAGGCCCTCAGAGGCGACAAGGTCTCGGTAAAGAGTTTTACCTTTAGCTTTGCCTTGGGGGTTTTCTTGCTCTTAGAACTCATCATTCTTTCTCTGCTCACCGCGTTTAGCTTTGTTTCTCTCAAAGAAACTGCGAAACAATTAGAAACCAATTATAGCGAGCGGGGTCGCGAAATGACACTCTCTCTTTCTGCGGGCGCAATTTCGGGCGATCAGAAATCCGCCGCCGCATTGAGTGCTCTTTTTGCGAGCATCGTCAACAAGAACCAATACTTAGAAGGAGAAAGACCCGTTTCGGAAATTTTTATCCTACGCCGGGACGGGCGCGTGTTGGCGCACTCGGACTTTGCCCTCGTGACCGCTGGTAACTCCGAGGCGCTCAATTCACTTTCTGCAAAATATAACAACGATTTTTATCATTCCTCCTTGCTTTATGAAGCCAACAGCGTGCAACAACAGAACTTAGAGAAACCCGAGGGGATTTTTCACGGGAAGAATTCGTTCATTGTCGACTCTCTGATGAGTAGCGATGTGCATTATTCGACGGACTTCAGCGTTGCTCTCAAAGAAAAAAACGCGCGTACGGGAAAGGAAAAATCTTACGCCACGCTGCACGTCGTGATGAACCGTTTGGGTGAATACTATTACCTCTCGAATATACTCGGTAAGTACATTCTCATTTTTGCAATCGCGTTCCTGACAGGTTTTCTGGTGACGGCGATTATTCTGTTCTCATTCTGGTTGCGCGCTCGGTACATCCAACGCGAATGGAAGAGCGCATTGACGTATCTATGGGAGAACGAAGTTATCAAGACAGAGGTGTCGCAAGGATT
>CAUJII010000188.1 GCA_963205035.1 Spirochaetota bacterium | reverse complement strand
GGGTAGATACCACAAGACGGCGCTCACGCTTAAGAGTGCAGGCGAGTACCGGAGCGTTGATTTTGCATTGCGTTTAGACGGCGACTCGTCTGCTTTGAGCAAGATCGCAGACGGCGTGGGTGCGCAAGACTTTGTCTATGTTTCGCTTTCAGGAATTGCAGAGGTCCAAAGCGTCATCGAAAAAGTACGCCGTGAGATTTATGAAACACTCGAAGCGCGCTGCCGCCGTGTCGAGGTCGACACCTCAGGCGTGCAAGTCCTTGCTGGAATTACGCAAAGTACGTTAGCCAAAAAGTTTTTAGCCGCGTGGGAAATAAGAAATGCTGCTGCCCAGACCGATTCGGAGAGACGCCTTTACTTGCGCGCGCGCGAATTGGGGTTACTCGAAATTAAGGCGGAGCTCGAAAAGTAAAATGATCAAAGAATTAAAGCTCGGTAATTTTGGAAAGTTCCAGCGCAAAGATTTTTCTCTCGCAAGCGTGACTGTTTTCTATGGGCCCAACGAGGCGGGCAAGACGACGCTTCTCGATGCGTTTTGTCAGACGCTTGCAGAGCCATCGGGTGCGACGAGCGAGGGCAAGAGACTCAAAGACCGCTACGGCGAAGAGCGCGAAGCCGAGCTCGTGTTTGAAAATAAGCCGTGGTCGGTGGATCTCGATGAGTTCTCAAATATTTATTCGGTACGGACGGGAAATATTGAAATCGCTTTTTCAAAAAATGCGAAGTGGGCAGAAGCAATCAAGACTGCCATTTTCTCAGGCGGTTTAGACCCGCAGCGTATCTTAAATAAGTTAAAAGAGAAGGCCGACACGAAAGGGACGCGCAAGCACGTCAAAGAAAAGAATGCTGCTGAGATACAGCTTAAAAGGGTCAAAGAAAAACTCGTGGTACTTATCCACGAACGCGAAGAATATTTGAAGAAAGAAAATGCGATTCAAAAAGGCGCTGAAGCACTCAAGGGCATCGATCAAAAAATTCGAGAGGGCGAATCGAATTTAGCGGCTATTCGCGAGAGGCTCTCGGTACAACAAAAAATCCTGGAGAGGAAGCGGTGTCTTTCTCTGCTTCAAGACTTACACGAGAGCGAAGCGTTAGAGAAAAAAATCCAACGCCTTGCGCGTTATGCAAACGATACGTCGCATTCCATCGAGACCGACGAGAAAAAGATAGCCGTGTTTACACAAAAACTCGACCGCACTGTCGGCGAGATGAAGGCGTTACAAGAAAGCTCTGAAAAACAGAGACTGCAATCTGAAGAGAAAGAGAGCCGTTTAGCCATACTACGTGAAAATGCGCTCCTTGCCGAAAAGCTCCAGAAGGAAATCTCTGCCGGACGCGCTGTTAAGAAAGAAGTCATCCAGTCATTTTTTCAAAAGCCGCTCTTAGCGCTCGCGGTGGCACTTTCTCTTCTTTCGTTGGCCGTCTTTTCTGGTGTGGGATTTCTCGACGTTTCAATTCCTGCGTGGATACCTGCAAGTATCCTGCTACTCGCCGCCGGGTTTACGTTAAAAATTTCACACCGCAAGCGGAGCGAAGTATTTTTTGACGAAGGTTTAGATAGGACTCTCCTAAGCCGCATCCGCGATTCGTGGCGAAACAGTACGGCGAGTGCGCTGCAAAGCGAAACTCTCGACGGCGTTCTCGAAGAGCTGCAAAAATGCCGCAATGCGCACGACCAAGCGCGAGCAGAGCTTCTGCAGATACAGGAGAGTCTGAAGGAGCGTAAGACGATGCTCCATTCGTTGCGTGCGCAATTTGAAGACTACACGTCGAAAAAAGAAGCGGCAGAGAAAGCAATCCACGCGTGGCTTATAGCGCAAGCGGTTGGATCTCTTGAGGAGTATAAAGAACAGAGACGGCGTTATGAGGCGAGCGTTCAAGAGCGCGAAAAAGTACGGCGGCGTTTGAGTGAGAACAAAGAATTTGCAGAAGAGCGCGATACAAAGTCGTGGCAAGTCGAACTGCAAACTAAAGTGGTCCAGTTAGAAAAAGAAATCACCGAAGAGTCGCTTTCAGAAGCAGAGGAGACGAGACTCAAGAGAGACCAAGACTTGCAAGAAAAGAGTCTTGCTTCTCTGCGTGCGCAAAGCACATCAGCGCAAGCTCTCGTCTCGAAAGACAGCGGAGCGTATAGCGTGCGGATGGCCACGCTACCGCAGGAGCTGTACGATGTACAAAAAAATATTTCAGAGCTTGAGGAGCAGATCGAAAAATTTGATATGGATGTCCAAGCGGCGGCACTCGCCGGTAACATCTTTGAAAGCCTCCAGAGCGAGCAGTCAGATATTTTTGAAAACTTGAGCGGTGAAATTTCGCGCTTCTATGGACAGCTCTTTCCTGAAAACCGTAACATTGTACTCAATGCTTTCGATCAGAAAAAAATTGTCGTTCAAGAGAGTTCGGGTTCTCTGCGCGCGTTGGAGCATGTTTCGACGGCAACTGTCAGCGCATTCTATTTGGCTGCGCGTTTGGCGTTTGCACTCAAGACCCGAAACGAGGGGGAGGGGATTCTTCTCCTCGACGAGCCGTTTGCGAGTTTCGATCTTTCGAGGCAAAGCCATGCCGTGCATTTTATTCGCTCTTTTGTCGAGGAAAGCAAAATGCAGTTAGTGCTTATGACAAAAGAAGTGGCTTTGGTTGCCTTGCTCAGAGATGAATTTAAGGATAGTGAGTCCTTCGTCGTGCATGAGTTGTAGGCGTGTCTCAATCTCAAAAAACAGAACCAGAATGCGTACTAAAAAATTTATCACAACCCCCATCTATTATGTGAATGCAAAGCCCCACATTGGGCATGCCTACACGACGATTGCATGCGACACGTGGGCGCGCTTCGAGCGCCTCAAAGGCAATGATGTTTTTTTTCTAACGGGAACCGACGAGCACGGCGACAAAATTGTGAAGGCAGCGGCTGCAGAGGGCAAGACGCCTGCTGCGTATTGCGACGTCATCTCTCGCGAATTTCGAGATGCCTGGAAAAAATTGGGACTTACCCCCGACGACTTTATCCGGACTACAGAAGAGCGGCACCGTGTTGTCGTTCAAGCCATTCTGCAAAAAATTTTTGATGCGGGGGATATATACGCCGGTGAATACACGGGTAACTATTGCTTTGGCTGCGAGAGATACCTGACAGACAAAGAACTGAATGAAAAAGGTGAATGTGCGACGCATCTAAAGAAACCCGAAGTCATCTCTGAAAAAAATTATTTTTTCCGCATGCAGAAATATTTGCCGCAATGGAAAGAAGCTCTCTTGAAGAACCCTTCGCAAATTTCTCCTGAGGGTTACTTTAACGAAGTCTTGGGAACAATCGACGAGCTCATCAAAAACGGCGAAGACCTTTCGATTTCGAGACCCAAGACGCGCCTCACCTGGGGCATCGAGCTGCCGTTTGACAAGAACTACGTCACCTATGTTTGGTTCGATGCGTTGATTAACTACGTTACCGCGATTGGCTATGGCACGCCAAATTTTGAGCCGTGGTGGGCGGAGGCGCACCACATGATTGCGAAGGATATCTTAAAGCCACACGGCGTCTATTGGCCGACGATGCTCATGGCTGCGAAGATTCCCGTTTTCAAGCGTCTCGTTGTGCACGGCTATTGGCTGGGGTTTGCAAACCAGAAGATGTCGAAGTCTCTCGGCAACGCAAAGGATCCCTTGGACTTAGCCGACAAACTCGGAAACGATGCACTCCGATTTTTCTTAATGCGCGAAATGAATTTCGGTTCCGACGCCCGTTTTTCAGAAGAGATAATGATGAACCGTCTCAACGCAAACTTGGCGAACGACTTGGGGAACCTCGTGCAACGGACTCTCTCGATGCTCAAGAAATACGACTGCGGCCCGAACCCCAGTGCGCCACCGCATTCGAGTAGAGGGGCTATCGATGCCGCGCTCAAAACGCTCCGGGGCGACTATCTGCGCTATTTCGAGAACTTTGAATTCCATAATGCGATTGAGTCGGTTTTTGTTGTAATTCGTCTGCTCAACAAGGTAGTCGACGATTTCAAACCCTGGGCTCTTGCAAAAGAGAATATGCCCGAGTGTGCTGCGCTTTTGAATACTCTGGCTCAGGCGATTGCTGCGGTGCTTTTGTACCTGAGGCCTGTTCTTCCAGAAAAATCGGCCGAATTTTTGACGCTCCTCAAGGTTGAGTCAGCGCAAGAGTTTCCCGAGAGTTTGGAAGAGGTTACGCTGGCGGCACAAAAATTAGAAACGTGGCCGATATTTTTTCAGCGCTTAGAAAGCGCCGAATAAATTTGTTTAGTGGGATTTCCTAACCCGCTGCAGGTGTTTGCAGTTGGATGTAGTTTTGAACTCCCATATTTTTAATCAAGTCGAGTTGGGTTTCTAAGAAGTCGATGTGGCCTTCTTCAGAACGCAGAATTTGCACAAAGAGGTCGCGTGAGCCGAAGTCTCTGATAGACTCGCAATATTGAACCGCGTCTTTCAGAAGGGGGAGCACTGCAAGTTCCATCGCCAAATCGCATTGGATAATTTCTTCGACACTTTCGCCGATTTTGAGAGCGCCGATGTCTTGTAGGTTCGGGTGGCCTTCGAGAAAGAGAATGCGTTCCATGAGGCTGTCGGCATGCTTCATCTCTTCGATCGATTCTTTCTGTTCGTAGTCTGCGAGTTTGCCGAGTCCCCAGTTTTTCAAAATCTTTGCGTGGAGAAAATACTGGTTAATCGCCGTGAGTTCGTTTTTGAGGTGTTTGTTTAAGAATTCAATGACCTTGCTATCGCCTTTCATGGGCTTTTGTTGGGTCTTGACTTGCCGTGGCCAGTAAAAAGTGGCAAGCGAGTTCTAAGACTAAACTCAAAACGCCAGGAAAGGACCTTCGGTCGATTTTCCAATCTCGGCTGTCCCCGTCGACGTCAATAACGACGGCACAATGGATGCCGTGCGGATTTCATGGACACCTCCCAAAGATGCAGTGAGCTACAAAATTTACCGCGAGACGGCGCCGAATGTATTTACTTTTTTGACGGCAGTCGCTGCGCCTGCGACTTCAGGCGTCGACAACGATGTAACGCTCGCCTTAGGCAACACGTACAAATATAAAGTCGAAGTACGCAACAGTTTAGCCGAGCTAATCAAAGAAGCCGTCACGACTGTTTCTCTAAAGAATTGCACCGCAATGCCGATCACGATGACAGCCGATACGACGCTTGCGTATGCGAGTAGCCCTTATTGCTTGGCCGGCAGCGACGCGACCATTTCTAATCCGAGCCTAACCGTAACGCTCACGATCGAACCCGGGGTGGTGATACTCTTCGGCGCAAACCGTAAACTTACAATCGGACAAAATGCGCAGCTTGTGAGCGAAGGCACCGCGGCCCTGCCGATTATTTTTACGTCGTCGGCGGTAACCCCGGTCGTACCGGCATGGCTGGGCGTGGTGGTTGCGAGTGATGCCATCAACAGCAACCCGAATGTATCGACGATTGCAGGCGAGGCTGTGAGCGAAACCAAAGGCACGCAAGGATCAAGTCTCGCGTATTCGGTCGTGGAATACGCGAAAACCGGACTAAAGACCGCGCGTTCGGTTTATGTTGATAGCTCGACCTTTCGTAATAGTTGGTATGGCGATTGCGCTAATAGCGCCGGTGGTATACATATTGAGGGGCCATCTGCCAGCGATTGGGTTGTTGTTAAATCGAGTATCTTTGTAAATAATCTGAAAACAAACTGTGGTGGCGGCGCGGGAGACGTTTACATGACAAATACGCATCTCTACGCAAAATTGAACACGAGCGTGAACGCAAGAAATTTGTCGAATGGTATCGGCGGCGCATTCTCCGTGGAAACCGCCGAACAATCAACATTTTTTGCTAACTCCATCTACGATGCGCACAGCGACAAGGGTGGGCCCTGCATCGGTTTGAGTGGCGGAAGCAAAATGCATTTTATCAAGAATAACTATTTTAGTGGGACGAAGACAAACAATTTGGGCGGTTGCATTTCAAGCTATAGTATCGTAGGTTTTGTCATAAAAAACAATACTTTTGAAACGACGCATGCAGATACGGTCTCTGGCTATGGCGGGGCAATCTATGACTACGGTAGTTCGGCGGCACCGACCATTTCCAATAATATTTTCAAGAACACGTATGCCGGGGGGTACGGAGGAGCAATTTATACAACCAATCCTTCCACGGCAACTACGATCAGCGACAATGTATTTATCAATACGCGGGCAAATACTAGTGCAGCCGACGGGCAAGGCGGCGCCATTTATGTTGCGAGAACGAGTTCTAGCCCGTTGAGCATTACGAATAACTCGTTTTATGGCTCGTATGTCCAATCAGGCGGCAGTGCCTATGGCGGAGCGATTGCGATTGGTCCGTATCCCAAGAGCGTCACAATCGCAGGGAACCATTTCAAAAATACCTGGGCAGCTTCAGGGGGTGGAGCCATCTATCTAGAGAACACACCGAATACCGGCTTTACGTTTCAACGCAATAATTTTGTGGGCACGCGCAAAACGAGTGCTGCGGGCCCCTTGAATGCGCTTCATAATGCAGAAGATGCTAACTATACGGTAAAAGATAACTGGTGGGGGGCTGTCTATGCCGCGACAAGCTGCGAGGCAGTTGCAAGCAATTTGTGTGAAACCACGCAGGCGGCAAAGCCTACGCTCACAACCAACGCAACGGCTGCGTGGCCCTTGTGCTGCGCAGTGCCGACCGACCCCAACTGCGTTGGGGCGGCCACCCTGCCGAGCTATCAGGCGTGCGAGTAGATGGCGGCTACATCTTATCTCTCGAAGAGAAAGCCGTCCGACCCCGCCATCGATTGTCTCCTTAATTTTCCACGGCGGGCGCGATTGCGAAATCGAATCTATACCGCCGCATCTGCGAGTTTCCTCTTTAATAGAGAAATACTCGTGAGCGTGTTATCGATACGTTCGAGTTCCTTTAAGATAGCCTCGGCGCGCTGCAAATTCCCTGTTCGGATGTAGAGGTCGCACAGGAGAGCCAAGTTCTTCGCAAGCGGAATCTCGCGCAGGCGCAGTCTCTCGCAGAGATCGATGGCCCTTGAATAATCTTTGATGCGCCTAAAGCAAAGTCCTGCAAAATAGACAAACTCCGCATCTGCTGGTTTGAGCCAAAGGTAGTCTTGCGCATACCGAGCCGCTTTTTCATAATCGTGCGTTTGGTAATAAATCTGCGCCAAGTTTTTTATCGCTTGCGGATAAAACGTGTCCTGCTTGAGATATGCTTCGATGCGGCCAATCGCGTGCGGCGTGTTACCTTCACGGATATCACGCTTGACCCCTGAAAAAACACTTTCGTAGTCGAACGGCCGCTTGACGGGATGCTCTTCACGAAAGTGCTCGATGCGCATGAGCGAAAGGTCGTCCATGATTTCGCCCATGGCTTCCATCGCTCGAACAATATCTTCAATCTTCCCGTCTGCATTTTCAACGAGGTGCAAGAATAAGTTTTCGTCTTCGTTGATAATCCGCCCGCCGAACTCATCGACGCCCAAGATAATGTCGTCTCGACCGTCTGAGCCTAAGAAGAGGACATCCCCCGGTTCGAGTTGTGTCGTCGCCACACCCAACGTACCGACGACACCGGTTGTGCCGAGCTTCCTGAGCATGCGATCGTTTTCGAGAAAAGACGCTTTGCCATCACGATAGAGAACGGCGCGCGGGTGTTCTGCCAGAAGGTGATACATGAGCCCGGTGTTTTCGTCGATAAGCGCAAAGAAACCCGAGACGAGCATCGATCCGTCGAAACTTTCAAAAACCCGGTGGAGTTCTAAGAAGGCGTTCTTAAGCCAGCGCTCGGGAGAAATTTGTCTCATCGCTTCGGTCGCCTGTGTTCGCTCGATGATGGTGTGGAATACAGAACCCAAGACGAGTGCCCCACCCGCGCCCTGAATCGATTTACCCATCGCATCGGCATTGATGAGCACAATGTGTTTTTTGCCATAGAGGTCTATAGTGTGCGAAATATTTATATCTCCGCCGATGTCGCGGCTCCAGTGACGAAAATCGAAAGTCTTTTTTTGTTTTACGAAGGTTTCGATGCCGAAGTGAGCGCTCTCGACAGCGTTGACGCCAAGCGGTTTTAGAAGAAGGGTCGTCAAGAAATAGTCGCCGTCTTGCTGTTGCTTGAGCGCGCGCACATCGGTGAGCGTTGTCTCGAGTTCCTGCGTGCGTTCCTTGACCTTTTCTTCGAGCCCTTCTGCGTATTTTTGCAATCGTAAGCGACCGACCTTAATAGAACGCGCCATACGGTTGAAGCTACGCGCCATGAAACCTAACTCGTCTTCGACGCGGGCACGGACGCGCACATCGAAATTATTGCGGTTAATCTCTTTCAATCCCTCGACAATGGAATTCACAGGCTTCATGAGAGCTCCACGAAAAAAGAGCGAGAATCCTAAAACAATAATCGCATAAGCGGTTAGGATAATGAGCACCAGAATCCATGCTTGCTCTGCGATAGCTTCGCGGTAGAGCAGGTAGGGATATGCGACTTCGACAACAACGTGCTTCTGAACGTCGACGAAAGAAAAACTCACGAAGTGTGCCGGGAATTTTTCTCGAAAATAGATATTACCGCGATAGAGTCTCTCTCCTTCCGCTCGCCACGGCGTCAGTGCATCGCTGATTTTTTGCCGTTGCTCTTCAGGAGATAAGGCAGCTAAGCGAGAATTTGTGGATTCAGAAAATCCGGGAAAATTCTTTTCGAGTTTTGCAAGCGTTTTCGGCAAGTTCTTTGAAAACTCGTTGAGCGTCATTTGGTGGAGTTTCGCCTGCTGGTAGAGCTGCTGGCTGCGGAGCGCAAAAACAGCGTCGACAAAATCTTTGCCTGAAGTAACGCTCTCTTTTTCGAGAATCTTTTGAAGGTACGCCGCTTGAATCGGCGAAAATTCCTCTATGGTGCCGACCGATAATTTCGCTTGGGTTTTCCAGTCGGGTTTTGGCGCAAGGCTCAAAAGTGTGTGCACCAAATAAAGCGCCGACGCATCCCTTTGAATTTGCGCAGCCGAGGCGTATGTTGGCTCAACCGGCGTCAGCATTTTCTTTTGCGCATAATCGTAAATAACCTCAAGGACGGCCTCTTTCGGTTTTTTACCCTCTGAATAACTTTCGCGCACCTCCGCTGCGCGCACTTTGTCGAAACTCTCTTCGGTGAAGTGCATCCAATAATAAGCGACGGATTGAAAAAGGAGCAACACCGTCAGAAGCGTGATGCCGGTAATGCGTCCCAGAAGCGAAGTCTTATCCTTCGTGATGTTGATGAAGACCACAATCGCGACAAAGTAACCGACAAGATTAAAGATAACGGTCGTCGTCATGAATGTCGAGCGGGCGACTAAGTTATCGCGGCTCAAAACTTGTAAAATCGCAGGGGGGATCGTTGCGAAGAGAAAAGCAAATGCCATCGTCCAAATTCCTGATCTCTCTTCGCCGTGTTCTTTGAACCCGCGCCAAACGCCGATGACGATAAAATGCACAAAGTGTAGCACAATCGCAAAACTCACCAGTTTTTGAGCGGGCAGCGAATCGGAATCCCAAAAGTGGCTATTGAAAAGATAGTAATAGGGTGAATTTGCCATAGCATAAGCCAGGTAGCCGCACGATGCAAAGACTGTGGCATAACCAATCCAAAGGGTGTATCGAATGACTTTGCGCGAGCGTACCGTAGGGAAGGCGTGGAAAAAAATAGAAAGATGCAACCCAGCCGACATTGCGGTGTAGAAATTCACCCACCGCGTCACAGCATTCGGTAGAGTGTAAATACCATGGGTGACGACATAACTCAAATTGAATAGCGCCGCCAAAATCATCGCAATCATCAAATGCTTGCTGGCGAGCGAGCGGTTCTGGATGCGCCAAATTAAGAAGACAACGTAGAGAAGAAAGATGAAGGTGAGTAGCGCACCGATAAAAAAATAGTTGGGGTAGAGTGCAGACATGTACAAGCATCGACTAAGGCTTGGCGATGTAAAGTCAAGTTAGGGGTAGGCTGGGGAATAAAATGGCCAGTTCAAAACCTAAACTCTTATTGGGACCCGGGTGTATATTAGAGATATGCTGACACGGTAACAGCGGTTAAACATCCTGATTATATCCCCCGGAGCTTGTCTGCCCACTATACGTGAAGGTGTTCGAACCCGTTTGATAACCCACCGCATAGATTTTTTTAGAACTATCCAGCGCGACGGCGTTAAGAACAGAGATATTGGGTCCTGTAGTGGAAGACTTACGAAAAGCGTGGGCGGTGTAATCATTTCATGAAGAATTGCTTGCCGCCATCGTGCGGGACTCTATTTTTTAGACTTCGTTATCCCCCAGCCGGTAGCCAAGCCACCAAGAAAGCCTAAAATAACTTTCAATATATCCATTCCAAGTGGTAGACCACTTACAGAAAGCATAATTGCATAAACAATAATTCCCGCCCCGAATAATGAACCAAAGATCATTAGCCCCGCTGTGAAATTAAATTTTCTTACAGCAAAATCATGCTCTTTGCGGTAAGCTTCAAATTCTCTTGTATCCTTTTCCGAAGCGTTGGATAGAGCTTTCATTTCCAATTCAGAATTTCGTTGAATTTCAAGCTGTCTGGTTGAAATCTCGGCTTGCCGAGCCTGAGCTTCTGTCGTCAGGAATTCTATCAGTTTCGGGTCGAATTGCAACGACTGTTTTACAGGCTGATTTTTAGCCATATTTTGAGCGATAGTCTGTCGGATACCGAGCCTTTAGACGTGCTTCTGCAATATAATCCCGTAAACGATGAGACCTAATGCGCAAATGTGGGTATTCTGTAGTGACCGAGTGTATCATATTAGGATACGTTTTTCTACGGTATGCGAGTTCGTCTTTCGCGTCTGAAAGGCTTAGGGCCTTTATTTCTCGCAATGGCGGCATATTTGTAATATCGCCATTTATCCCCGCCCCGTCAAGGATAAGTTAAAGAAAACGTCTATTTCTTACCTAAGAGCGCGGTGAAGTTAAAGAAGATAAGGCCCGAAATGAGCCCCGAAAATAGTGCAGTAAACGACATTGTGTAACCGACGCTGGCTATTTTCGCTTCAAACGCTGAGGAATACGAAGCACTTGGCCAAAAGAGATATAAGCCCGTAAAGCCACCTTATGCGTCCCCTAGGGGAATCGAACCCCTGTTGCGGGAATGAAAATCCCGAGTCCTAACCTCTAGACGAAGGGGACTAATCCTTCTAACCCCCACCTATGTACGCCAAGCGTAAATAGATGGGAGTTTTTGAGAAGCCCGGGAATCGAACCCGGGACCCACTCCTTAAAAGGGAGTTGCTCTACCGACTGAGCTAGCTTCTCTTCATGGTTCATAAAGTGGGTGTAAAACCTCACTCTATAACGCAACAAAGCATCACGTCGAATCGAGTAATTTACTCAATGCGTCAATTTATTTGAAGATATTTTTGCGAGGGTAGGAGCCTGTGCGGGAACTCGTGCAAACGATGCGAAATGCCAATTTTTTCTGCAAAAAGAACACGCGTTGCTAAAAAAAAATAGCAAATCAGCGCGAATTCCGGGCGTCTGCGGCCGCACGTCGAGCGAATCGGAACGATTTGCGGGAGAATTTGCGCTGATTAGCGTGGGCTTGGCGCAGAAAAAATTGTACCAATGAGTTCCCGCACAGGCTCGTAGGGGTGCGCGTTTTGTGGATACATAGCGAACGGATTCGCCATCATGAGGCAGCAAATACAAGAAGACTGCGAGTAGGCAATGCAATCGCTGGCCGCTTTAGCAGCCACTCATCTCTTGTCGCAAAACTCGCTCGCACCCGCGAGAGGCACTTCAACCAACGACATACGTGAAAACTACTTCTCCGCATGAACTAAGAATGGAGCGTATACTTTGAAAAAATACACCCCATGAGAAAAAAAAATCTTTCGAAAAATCAATCCACCGATACTCGCGCAAGCGAAAAAAAGCCACGTCTTGTCCAGATAATGGATACGACGCTGCGCGATGGCGAGCAAACGTACAATGTGTCATTTGCCCCGTCTGAAAAGTTGCAGGTAGCGCGACTTCTCATTGAAAAAGCGAATGTCAATTTTGTCGAGGTTGCCTCAGCGCGTGTCTCTGAAGGCGAACTGGGTAGCGTGCGACTTATTACCGATTGGGCGCAAAAGAAGGGCGGGCAGAAGATTTTGGAGCGCATCGAGGTTCTGGGGTTCGTCGACGAAAAGCGCTCGATCGATTGGCTCGTAGAGGCGGGAGCCTTGACGCTCAACATGCTGACGAAAGGAAGCCTCAACCATTTGACGCGACAACTCAAGAAAAAACCGAGCGAGCATTTTGCAGATATCCACCGTACGATTGAATACGCGACAAAAAAAGGGCGTAGGGTCAATGTGTATCTCGAAGACTGGTCGAACGGATGGCTTCATTCCCGCGATTATGTTTTTGAATACCTCGATTTTATCGTAAGAGAAAATGTAGGCCGCATCATGCTTCCCGATACGTTGGGTGTTTTCTATCCAACAGAGGTGTTTGCAGCGCTCAAAGAAATTACCGAACGCTACCCGCAGACGCACTTTGATTACCACCCGCACAACGATTACGGTTTGGGGACCGCGAACGTTCTCGAAGCGATTCGAGCGGGAGCAAGAGGCGTCCACACGACTGTCAACTGCTTGGGGGAGAGAACGGGTAACGCGTCATTGGCCGAAGTTGTCGCAGGTATCCACGATCATCTGGGGTTGAAAACTACCATCAACGAAAAAAGTCTCTTTCAACTTTCACGCACCGTCGAAACTTTTTCAGGCAAACGTCTTGCGGCGAATGCTCCCATTGTGGGCGAAGACGTTTTCACGCAAACGGCAGGCATCCATGCGGACGGTGACAAGAAAGGCGGGCTTTACGAAAGCAAACTTTTACCCAGCCGCTTCGGTCGCGACAGACGTTACGCCCTCGGCAAGTTGGCGGGCAAGGCGTCGATCGATCAGAACTTGAAAGAATTGGGAATCACTCTTTCAGACGAAGAACGTTCTCAGGTGCTCAGGCGTATTATCGAATTGGGAGATCAAAAAACGCAGATTACCGGCGACGATTTACCGTTTATTATTGCAGAAGTCCTTAAGAAACCCGAAGAGAAAGTCTTGAAAATTACGCAAGTGACCGTGACGTCGGGACTTTTTGTTTTACCCATGTGTTCGCTCACAGTCGACTACAAGGGCAAGTCGATGCAAGTTTCAGGGCAGGGCGAGGGTGGCTACGATGCGTTTATGAACGCGCTCGCGTCTTGGGCGAAAATCCAGAAAGTACGTCTACCGGATCTTATCGATTACGAAGTCCGCATTCCGCCGGGGGGACAAACCTCTGCGCTTGTCGAATGCAAGATAACGTGGCGCACTCTCACGCGAATGCCCGAAGAGGAAAAGGTGCGGCAAGACCCTGCCATCTTTGGCGGGGAACTCAAAGGCGCGGCCTCGAAGCAGAAGCATTTAAC
>CAUJII010000187.1 GCA_963205035.1 Spirochaetota bacterium | reverse complement strand
TTTGTTGTGGTATTTACACTCGTATCGCCTTGTGCACTCAAAGCTGCGGGAAGAACCCCACTCAAGAAAAAGAAAAGACAGAGAGCTGGAACTGCTGCCAGAAGAACTCGGATTTCAAATCTCGCAGTCAACGCCAGACTTAGACCGCTTCGCATTTTCCTGCATCCGCGCATTTTTATTTAATGCGGTTTGACTTAAGAACCGCTCCTCTGCATCTGCGTATAAATCTGCTCCGCCAAGCCCAGAGTCGCTGTCTGCGTCAGTTTATTAACGCGTTCTGTCAAAAGCATGTCTTGAAAAATATCTTCGGCAGACCCCCCGTGCAAAATATCGTTCTTACCCATGTTCTTGCGCATCTCGCGGAACATTTTTTCGAGAAAAAAATTCTCGAATTGCCGCGCCGCCTCGAACATTTTTTGCCGTTCGGGGTTGGACCCCACATGAGCCAAAATTTTTTCTCTGTCGGGAACCCGGCTAAAAGCATCGGATGAAATTTTGCCCTCTAAGTTTTTTGGAACAAGACCATTGAGTAAATCCTTAAAAGTCGCCTTCGATGTGTTGTCGGCGCGCGAGACACGCGGCGTCTCGCGTTGCGGAAAGAGATAAGGGTTCAAAGTGTTGATTTCCATTTGTATTATCTCCTAAATTATCGAAAGCTCGCCATGCAGCGCCCCTGCTCTATGCAAAGCTTTGATGACATCAATAATTTCAGCCGACGTCAAACCGAGCTTATTCAAATTATCGACGAGTTCCTTGACTGTGGCTCCTTCTTTTAATACCGCACTCGAAGGCGATTTCTCCTCGCCATACGTATACGCTTTTTTGTTCGAGATTTCAATCTGCATTCCATTATGAGTTACCATCGCATTCGAGATAGCAACATTGCCGCCCGACACAATCGTACCCGTACGCGTATCCAAAACAATCCGCGTGCGCTCGGGTACATCCACCTTAACTTGCAGAATCTTGCTCAGATAATCGACATGGTCTGCGGTATACGGAATGTTGAGTTGGATTGTACCATCGGGTGCAAGCGAGGCAGTCATCGCAAATTTTTTGTTGATTGCAGCGACGGTGTTTCTCGCAGTCAAAAAATCAAAATTATGCAGCGAAAGTTTTGACGTCTTTGTTTTCTTTGTGTCATCGACCATGACAGTCGGTTGCGATACGCCGCGCTCGATGATGGCACCGCCCGGAATGTATGCGGAGTTATGCCGCTCTTGGTCTAAGCGATCGTTCGGAGGGATGCGTCGATTATATACGGAAAAATTATAGAGCTGCAAATTATTATTTTCCGTCGGTCGCGGCAGAGGGGCTGCTACGGGCCCTTGCGCCACAGCGTAGACTTGCCCGTCTGCCGCTGTAAGCGCCGTTTGTAAGAGCATCCCCCCGTCGAGTGCACGCGCATCGCCAATCGAAGACACCCACACGTCGATTGGGTCGCCCGGCCGCGCATGCGTCGGAAGAGTGGCGGTCACCATGACAGCCGCAATATTTTTCGCCTGGAGCGTCTTCTCGCCCAAGTCAATGCCTCGATTGTAGAGATTTTTTTTCAGCGTTTCTACGGCAAGCTCCGAACGCGAATCGCCACTGCCCTTGAGGCCAATCACGACCCCATAACCCGACACTTGATTTTCGCGGTGCCACGCAATGCGCGCTATGTCGCGCACAGTGAGTTCGAGTGCTGCGAGAGGTGTTATGAGGATGAAGGCAACGAGGGCACGAGAAATGGCTCTTCGGAAAGGCACTGGAAGGAGCCATCCGCTAGCTATGGAAAAACAGAGCTGCAACCGGACATAGCTATGGAAAAACAGAGCTACCACAGCCCTATTGCTATGGAAAAACGGAGCTAAAACCGCCCTGTAGCTATGGAAAAACAGAGCTACAACAGCCCCATAGCTATGGAAAAACAGAGCTACGACAGCCCGAGAGCTATGGAAAAACAGAGCTACGACAGCCTTATAGCTATGGAAAAACAGAGCTACAACCGCCCTATAGCTATGGAAAAACGTAGCAAGCCTCATTGCTCCATCCCCCCCAAGATTTGCTTCATGTGTTCAATCAGAAGTTCTTTGCGCAGCTGATCGCTAAACTCGGTTACCGTCGGTTTCGAGTTGGGGTCTGTGCCTGCGGGCGGTTTCAAATTCAGTTTCTGGTCCTTCGGGAAAGGAGGCTCGGATTGTATCTGCAAATTCAGGTTACCGACAAACCGCGATTCAATCGTGCCTTTGCTAATGCGCCGGGGATCGATGATTCCGGTGAGGCGAATGTTGACGGGTTTGCCGTCTACGTTGAGGCTCTTTTGCGCCGTGACAGGGTAGTTGCCGTCGGCTTGACGCGCGCCCAAAATTCCCGTCAAGTGGAAGCGGTATGTATCTCGGGTTTTGTTGTTCGTATTCGAGCTTTTACTGCGCGACTTACTCTGCTGGCTCGTCGTCAGGAAGGGAATATTTTTCGTATCGGGCTGGAGCTTCATTTCAAACTGCTGGGCGCTCTTCCAGCTACCGTCGCTTACGATATTAAAACTCTCGTTGACTTCGATCGCGACAACTTCGCCTTCGCGCGGCGGTGCGATATAAGGGTTTTGATCGCGCCAGAGGGATTCTTGTGCGTTGACGGGCGCTAACGCACCCATTAATACACAAGATAGGAGCAGGCAAACTCTCATGGCACTAACTCCGCGACAGAAGGAGAGAGGATTTTGGCCTTTAGGATGCGGCGTACGCCGTGCGGTCTGACTTCGATAGTGTCGCCGACGAAAGCATCGCGCATCAGATGAGCCTCGCGCGCAATCTGCATATGGGGGCTCTTCAAGACAAGCTGAATTTTAGACCCTCTCCGAAGAATCTCTTTCTGCGCGCTCTCACTCACTTCTGGTTTAGGGAGCTGTAGCGATGTGGCGCGGATAAGCGTAACCGGCCCCCCTATAATTCTATCGGGGAGAATTCCCGCAGCCCAAGCGTAGAGTTCAATATCTTTTGCAGAAAGGCGCAACGTCTTGCCGTTAAATTCGATACGGCAATACTTTTCGACTTTCTGCGCATCGCGCGGATTGAGGTTGTGCGAAAGCAAAAGCTCTGCAAGGCAGAGATTTTTTTTATGCGTCTCGACTGTAGGCTTCAAGCGGATTTCCAGTTTTTCGTGGGCGTGAAGCGATACGACAAAAAGAAAGCAGAACGCGGTGAGTGCCGAGTTCAGAGCTTTCGAATGCTTAAGTGTTACCGCCAAGCCATCCGCCTATTAACCGCGTTTGAGCTGAATCGCCGTCGCGAGCATACTGTCGGACGTTTGAATGGATTTAGAGTTCGCCTCATAAGCTCTCTGCGCAACAATCATGTTGACCATTTCTTCGGCGAGGTTGACGTTCGACATTTCGAGAAAGCCTTGCATAATCGCGCCAAACCCACCCAAGCCCGGCGTGCCGGGAATTTCTGCGCCTGACGCAGGCGATTCCTTATAGAGATTCTTTCCAATCGCCTTGAGACCCGCAGGGTTCACAAATCTATAGAGCTCTACTTGGCCAATTTGGCGCGGAATTTGGTCGTCGCCGATTTGGATGCGCACTTCACCCTGCTCGTTAATCGTCAGAGTTTCAATCAGACCGTCGGGCGGAATGACGAGAGGCGGTTCGAGTGTATATCCATCGGATGTTAAAACTTGGCGGCGCGAGTCGATTTTGAAATCCCCGTTACGTTGATAGCCAAAGGTGCCATCGGGCATGAGTATCTTGAAAAATCCCACATCGGAAGATATCGCCATGTCGAGCTTATGCCCCGTCGATTGGAGAGATCCCATTTGGAAAAGCTTTTGCGTCGCCGCCGGACGCACACCGACACCGACATTGACGCCGACAGGAATTTCTGAAACCGCCGTCGACGGTGTGCCCGCCAAGACCTGGTGTTGGTAGAGCAGGTCTTCAAAGTCGACGCGGTTTTTCTTGTAGCCCGTCGTGTTCACGTTCGAGAGGTTGTGCGAAATCGTGTCCATGTTGAATTGTTGGGCAATCATGCCCGTCGCGGATGTCCAAAGAGAGCGTACCATGTCCGATTTTCGGTCAATTTGTCGAAAAGGGGGAGTTTTTTTTAGGGGCGGTGCGGCAAAAATCAATTTACTGACTATCGCAGCCTCTAAAATGCCCGTCTATGAAAAAAATATTGATCTCCCTTCTGGCCACAATGGCTTTCGCAACAAGCACCGTCTCGGCAAAAACAGCGACACAAATCAAAAACGAAAATAGGGCAAAAGCTTACAAAGAAAAGCAAGCCCAGAAAAAAGCTGCCAAAGCTGCAGCAAAACGTAACAAGAAAAAGTAGTCACTTCCGGCGGTGCGCGATTTCTGAACCTATCTCAAATCTGGAAATCTTCGCCCAAGTAGATTTCGCGCGCCTTCTTGTCTTGAATGAGGACATCCGCCGTGCCCTCGATCAAAACCTGTCCCTGAAAGATGATGTATGCCCGGTCGGTGAGTTTCAAGGTCTCACGCACATTATGGTCGGTAATGAGAATCCCCAACCCGCGTTCTTGTAGTTGCCAAACGACGCGCTGAATTTCTTTGACAGCAATCGGATCGACCCCCGCAAAAGGTTCGTCGAGGAGCAAAAATTTGGGATCAGAGGCTAAAGCGCGAGCAATTTCCGCCCTCCGGCGTTCGCCTCCCGAGAGAGTAATCCCATTTTGGCTTTGCACGTGCTCGATTTCAAGTTCTTTCAAGAGACCATCGGTGCGTGTGCGGATTTCTTCTTTATTGAGGCCGCGCAGCTCAAAAATAGCTTCAATATTCTTACGCACACTGAGCGTGCGAAAAATAGACGCCTCTTGCGCAAGGTAGCCAATGCCTCGACGCGCACGAAGATACATCGGCATCTTCGTTAATTCCTCTCCGCCCAAAAAGACCTGTCCACCGGATTGCTTGACGAGTCCCACAGTCATATAGAAAGACGTGGTCTTGCCCGCACCATTCGGTCCTAAGATGCCGACGACTTCGCCCTGTTTCACGTTGAAAGAAACGCCGCGCACGACAGTCCGCTTGCCATAGACCTTCACCAGATCTTTGACTTCGAGCGTGAGCGCACCCTCTGCAATCATCGGAGCGGGTTTCGTCTCCACAGAAGCAGTCTCGACTTCTAAAGCAGGTGCGTCTAAATTTTCTTCTGGGGGTTTAGTCGCACGTTTTCTCTTACGCTTTATGGCTTCCATTTACGCAGACCGCGAACGCTTCAGGAGCCGCTCCAAAAATCCCTGTGTGTAATTGATACCCAAGAGCGGTAAGGCCAAGAGGGGACTAAGTTCTGGATCGGCGGCCTTTCCTTCTCCGAGACGTTTGAGTTGTAACGAATAATACCCGATTTCCAAAGCGCCCATCTTGTCGAGAGCGGCAATCCCCGTCTTCACGGGTTTCACATGAATCGATGCGCGTTTGTCGGAAAGCAGGCGTTTTGCCAAATGCGGCTCCATCGCTAAGGGGCGCGCAAGCCCCACGATGTCAATGGCTCCGGATTCTAACGCCTCTTCCATCGCCTGAGTGCTTCGAAACCCGCCGGTTAGCATGAGTGGGATTTTTACCGTAGAACGAATATGCTTCGCGAACGGCAGAAAATACGCCTCACGCTGCGCCGTCGAAGAGGACGTCACTTCGACAGGCTCAGTGCAAGCCGTGCCAGTCGAAAACTTTAGCACGTCCTGTGCTCCGCGTGACAACAAAGAGGACATCGTGTCCGTCGTCCCGTCGGGCACCTCCTGTGCGCCAACCATCGCGGCGGATTCATACGTGCCGCCGGAGATTTCAATCAAGTCGATCCCCTCGGCCTCGAGTGCCTTCACAACGTACGCCGCATCCTCTTCGTTAAATCCACCGCGTTGAAAATCCGCCGAATTGATTTTCATACCGATAGGAAAATTCACTCCCACGCTGCGACGGATGGCTCGTAAAATCTCGAGTGGGAAGCGACTCCGGTTTTCAATCGTTCCTCCCCAGAGGTCCGTTCGCACATTCGACAAGGGGGAGAGAAACTGGCTTACAAGATAACCGTGCGCGCCGTGGATTTGTACTCCGTCGAAACCCGCTTCTTTACAGAGTCTTGCGGTTGTAGCGTACTTCTCAATCACTTGCCGAATTTCGCTTTCAGTCAAGGCATGCGGCGTTCGGAATGCAATGCTTCCTACTTTGAGTTTTATTGCCGAAGGTGCAACTGTCACCTTCGAGATTGCTGCAGGGGCTTGCCTTCCAGGATGGTTAATCTGCGCCCAGATAGCGGAACCCTCTTTTTTTGCAGCATCCGTCCAGGCACGAAAAACAGGCAAGTTCTGAGCGTCTTCTAAGACAACGTTATTGGGTTCACCTAATTCATCGCCGTCGACCATCACATTGCCTGTGATAATAAGTCCCAGCCCACCGCTTCCCCACGTTTCGTAAAGACGCTCCATTTTTTCGCGTGGCAAGCCACCCGAAGCCAAGTTTTCGCTCATTGCAGATTTTGCAAGGCGGTTCTTGAGCGATACACCACAGGGGAGTTTTATTTCTTTTTCAATCATTGCTTTTGCACGACGTATCTACATTCGATACAAAATCACTAAAAAATCCAGAGGCGGCTTTGTCGCCTGCAAACCCTTGGGGACGCAGAGCTTGGAGATTTTTTTCATACGCCGCAAGGTACTTTGCTGCAAGCGGCCGGTAAGACCAATGCCAACGCTCTTCTTGGTAGCCGTGCTTCATGCCGCTATTGCGATCTTGTGGAGAACCGGTGTAAGGTTGGCAGAATCCATGGCGGGGTGCATTATTAACAAGCCAAGTATAAAACTTGAGCCCTGTGCCGCTTTTGAATGTCGCGTTGGTAAGCGCCGGGCCTTTGACTTCCAGTGCATGGATGTCTAAATCAGTCCCCCAGTGGTGGCGCGACGTGCCGGGCATCGAAGAAAACTCCAGAATCTTGAGTGCGCGTTCTGCTTCATTCGGCAGCGTCTTCGAGAGGTCTTCGCCGCCCACTTTACGTTGGCCGTTAAATTTACCGTCCCAAATTATGCGCTGCGTTACAAAGTTCCGAGTCGCCGAAACAATCTGGAGATGAAAGCCAGCGTGCAGAGCTTCTTTCGCCAGCGCTTCGAAGGCTTGCAAAGTATCTTTTGCAATATACTGTCGCCTCGTGCTATATTTATTGGGAACAGATGTAAAACTTGTGTCGCTTGCCGGAGAAAACTTGCCCGCTAAGAACTCCACCGAAACTTCGTGTCCATGCGAGGACGTTTGCTTTTTTTCGCGCGGTGTGGCTTTCTTTGCGTCTGCTTCACACGAAAGCGCGATAAGAGACACGAGACTTAAGAGAACATAGGACGCACACAGGCGGAACATTTGCAGCACGTTATTTGAGCGCAGCTAACGCTTCTTTTTCCGTGTCGTACATATCAAAGAGGGTCGTGAGTTCGATCACGTCGAAAATCCGTTTGACCGCCGGACGCACGGCACATATCTTCAGCGTGCCCTCTAAGTCTTTGAGCTTGCGCAAGAGAGCAATCATGACACGAAACCCCGACGAAGACATGTATTCCACATCGGCCATGTTTAAGATGAGGTGCTTAATCCCTTTTGCGTCGAGGGTCGACATCAGCGACTCTTCAATTTCACCTGAAATTGCCACGTCGAGGCGTCCATGTAGATAGGCAATTGCCGTCGCTGGAGCGACATCTTTTACTTGCACCTTGTCCATTTTTACCATTTTGCTAATGAAAGACGCCTTTTCAAGATATTTTTGAATTTTGCTCGTGTGGTTTTATCCCATACTCCTTGACAGACTACGCCACGATAGCATTCGGCCTAAAATGGCGGTAGAAATCCAATCGGATCGGTTAACAGAGCTCAATGCGCTGGGGGGTGCCGTACTCATCTCTACCCTACTCTCCAAATTCATTGCGAGCGCTAAGAAGCTCACCGATCAGGCGGCACAGGTAATCCAAACAAAGAATTTTGAAGAATACATTTATTGCATACACACCCTCAAAGGGAGCGCCATGAGCTTGGGGCTTCTTCCCATGGGGGATTTACTCGTAAAACTCAACGAGCGTGCAAAAGCGCAGGATTTTGAAGGCGCACAGAACGATGTGGCCCAGCTTCAATCGATGCTCAAGGACGTCGAAGCATTCAAAGCTGCAAACTACCCGTAGGAGCCTGTGCGGGAACTCTTGCAAACGATACAAAAAGAGGATTTTTTCTGCGAAAAGAACACGCGTTGCTCGAAAAAACAGCAAATCAGCGCGAATTCCGGGCGTCTGCGGCCGCACGTCGAGCGAATCGGAACGATTTGCGGGAGAATTTGCGCTGATTAGCGTGGGCTTAGCGCAGAAAAAATTGTATCAATGAGTTCCCGCACAGACTCGCAGGCGTTTAAGCTTAAACTCGAAGTCAGCTTTACACGCCGTTTTCGGCGCAAAATTTAGCCCGTCTATGCCAGACTCAAAAACCGTAACACGAGATATTCCTAAAATGGTCTATCTCAAACACACCGCTCGCATCTTGCTCTTTTACTTTGTAGGATTATCTATCTTCTTTATTTCAGGCTTCCTCGTCTTCAAAATTCTTTTTGCCGACACAGAAAAAGCCGTCGTTCCTGATGTCGTAGGCAGGCTTTTCTTAGGGGAACACAACAAGCTGCGAGACGACTTCAAAGTTGAAATCAAGACAGCGTATCTTGTGCAATACCCCTATGGCTATATTTTGGCGCAAGACATTAACCCAGGAAAGCGAGTCGATAAGATGACCAAGTTAGAGCTTCTTGTCAATCTCTCTGACGCTGTAGTCAAAGTACCCAAAGTCATCGGCTTCTCAGAAGATCTGGTCGAAGGTGCTCTTTCGAGCTTGCCAGTCGGCGGGCGCGTCTTTCAACTGCGAAAAGGTAGTGTGACGCGCGTTTTCTCCGCCAAACCCAAAAATGAAGTTCTTGCACAGTTCCCTCCACCGGAAACACCTGTCATTCCAAATTCGCCCGTTGCGCTCTTGATATCGAATGGCCCCCAGCCGCTGAAACCGCAAGCATCGCTTCAACCCACGATTGAAAAAGGGACTCCTGTTTCGATTGCGTTAAACGCTGCGTATTATTTGAAAAAACCCGCGTCTGTAACGCTGAAACCGGCTCAAAAAGCCGAAGAGAACGCGACTCTTGTCACAGAGGCAAAAATAACTAACGACACTATCCAACTCGAAGTCGGGCAATTTGTCGAAGAGATTGCGGCAAAGAAATCTCCTTTATCGCTGGATGAATTACCGTTTACCGAGCTTTACATCCCTCACAAAAAATTGGGGGGCGAGAATGAACCCCTCACGTTGGCCCGCAAAGAAAAAACGCTGAACGAAGAAGGCTCACCTTACAGCGAGTTTTGGTATATCAAAAATAATTCCACGCTACCCGTTTTTCGCAGGCAGAACGATGAATTCGATATCTTTACAAACCATTACGAACCGATTGTCGCTTCTGCAAATGAGGCCAAAGAAACCGACTCCAAGAGTCAAACCTTGGTCGGCGAAGCACCAAAAATAGAGATACCGACAGAACAGAAGCCGACGAGAACTTTGCGGTTGAGCGCCGCTCCGCTCTAAATGTCGGTTGCTATTTCACCCAGTATTCTGGCGGCACCCCTTGCGCACTTGGGTAAGGCCGCCAAAGACATCGAAGCTGCGTCTTGCGAATACGTACACATCGACGTGATGGATGGCCACTTTGTGCCAGCGCTCACCTTCGGCGAACAGATCACCGCAGCTATAGCCGCCGAAACAAAACTCCCGCTCGACGTGCACCTCATGGTCACGCACCCGGAGCGAGAGGCACGGAAATATTACGCGCTTAAACCTGCGATTCTCACTTTTCACTACGAAGCAACGACGGCTCCGATTCGATTGGCGGGCGAAATTAGAGAGTGCGGCGCACTCGCGGGGATTGCTCTCAACCCGCGCACACCCGTGAGCGCTCTGAACGATATTATCGAAGCGTTTGATTTAATCCTCCTCATGTCTGTCGAGCCGGGTTATTATGGGCAAAAATTTATCGAGGCATCGTGGCGCCGTTTAGAAGAGATTAGACTCTTGCAAGAAAGAGAAGCGGCAAAGGGGCACAAGGTTCTGATAGAAGTCGACGGCGGAGTATCCGACCAAAACGCGAAAATGCTTTCAAGTGCAGGCGCGCAAATTCTGGTGTCGGGGGGCTTTGTCTTCAAAGGGGACACAACCCTTCAGGTCAAAAAATTAAAAGAGGGAACATGAAAACAAACCGCAAAATTTTAACTCTCTTCCTCTTGACGGTCTTGCCCCTTGCCCACTGCAAAAGAACTTCGCTCTTTACAGAAATCGACGCAAACTTCAAATCTTTGGACGATGTCTTTGTCGACGAGTTCCACGACCAAAAAAAGAGCGTCGAAAAAAATCGTGAACTCGCACTCGATGCCGAAGAAGCACTCACGGGCCGGTTCGGCACATTGCTTTCATTAGACGTGTGGGAGTTCAAAAACGACGCCGACTGCAAACAGGCTTACAGCACGCTTGTCGGCATAGAAAAACAGAATGGCCCCCGAGAATACGATCAGGTGCAAAGCAGCGAATCGCGTTATACGTTCACGCGCCAAATGGGTGTCGCCGGAGAAATTTTCACGCTGAAAAAAATTCTTTTTCGTATCTTGGCGACCGACAAGGCGACGATTCGAGACTACCTCATCACCAGCAAACTGGCGCGCTCCAGATAATGCGAGAGAAAGAGAAACCTGTCTGCGTTGCCATCTCCCCCTGCCCCAACGATACCTTTGCGTTCTTCGGTCTAACCCAAGACCCACTCTACAACATCGTCTTTCACGACATCGAAGAGCTCAATCTTGGGCTTAAGCGGCAAGAGGTACTCATCTCGAAAGGTTCGTTCGCGCTTCTTGAAGAAGTCGGTCAGAACTATAGCATCCTCGAAACGGGTGCGGCGATTGGCAGAGGAGTCGGCCCCGTTCTGGTGGGTCAAGTTTTCGAGGGGACACGGATTGCGCTGCCGGGTGAAAACACAACCGCCAACCGCCTCTTTCGTTATTGGAAAAAAAATACGCATCCGCATCTCAAGACTCAAACCGTACAGATGCCGTTTTACGAAATTTTACCTGCGCTCGCAAAGGGTGCTTTAGACGCGGCAGTTTTGATCCACGAGGGACGCTTCGTCTACGAGCGCATGGGGTTGCCGCTTGTCGTCGACTTGGGCTCGTGGTATGAAGAAACCACAGGAGCGATGATACCTTTGGGATGTATTTACGCACACAACGACTTATCAGCGAGCGAGAAAGAAACGTTTGTGCGGGCCCTCCAAAAATCTTTAACTCAAAGCCTCAATGCGTACAAGGAGAAATCCCACTTTTATGAAGAGGCAATTCTGCCATTTATGAGACGGCGGGCGCAAGAAAGCGAAGACGCCGTCATTGAGGCGCACGTCGACACGTATGTGACCGCCGATACAGAGAAGCTATCCGATGAGGCAATCTCCTCGATTGCGGTATTCCGAAAGAAGTGCCTGGCTTTAGATAATTCCTAAAATTTTGCAACGTAAGACGGCTAAGACCGTCTAAAGGAGAGAGAATGGAACAGAGTCTAAAAAATATGGAGGGGATGCTCGAAAAATGCGTCAACACGTCGCATACGGCGGATGTCATTTTGTCGATTGTTCCAATGGTCGCGGTGGTTTTTGGTTCCGTTTTGGTTTTTTTCCTGCTGCTTTACAACTACAAGCTGCGGCGTGAAAAAATACGACAACAAATTCCTATGCACTCGTGGCTCGACCACATGCGCTTCATCAGCCTGCTCGCTGGATCTTTGAGTTTCTCGGCAGGCATTCCCCTAACGCTCTTTTTTATTTTTACGAATCCGGCAAACCCTGGAATTTTAGGCGGATTGATACCACTTTCGGCGGGTATCGGTCTCATCGTTTTCTATTATCTCTCGACACAAAAAGTCGATACGCATGCCACAAAATGAAAACGCTCTGTCCAAAGACGACTTCGACAAAGAGTTTGAGAGAGTGCTCGACATGATCTACTCCATCGGCCTCAAACTCTACCGTGGCAACGAAGAAGACGCTTCGGATTTTGTACAATCGGTGTATTTATTCGCACTCAAGAAACTCTCGAAATTTTCCGGGCGCTCGGCTCTTTCAACGTGGCTCTACCGCGTCGCGTGGAATTTTGGCTTAGAAGACTTGAGGCGCAAGAAACGCCTCGTCACAGAAACGATTGAAAATTTTGAGATCGCCTCTGAAGATACCGAACCGGAATTCGACGAAACGGAAATAGACTCGCTACGCCACCACGTCGCGACGCTCCCCGATCAATACCGCATCCCGATTATTTTGTTCTATTATGAAAATATGTCTTATTCTGAAATGGTGGCGATGACCGGCATCAAAGAAGGCACGCTTAAGGCAAACGTCCACCGTGGAAAGGCCATCTTAAGAAAACAAATGGGGAGATAACATGAAAAAATATACATACCCTGAAGCTCTGCGTGAAGCGGTCGAGAAAGAATATAACCATAGGGCGAGCGACGCTCTGAGGCAGCACATTTTGCACATCATGCGTCTGCCGGTCGTCAAGCCGTGGTATTTTGTCGGAGCGATTGCGCTTCTCTTAGCCAGTCCATTGACGTTCTATCTCGTCGGCGATAAACTTATCTATTCTGCGAATATGCTCCTTGCGCTCAACATCGCGACAGGCGTCGCCGTCTTCTTTCTGATTTTTGCGGGTGTCGCTCACCGGTTCGCCGACCCAAAGCAAAAGACTCTTTTCTTGGAGCGATTGGCCGCACTGCGCACAGGGGTTCAAAAAAATCTGGGGTAGGACTCGACCAGCGAAACGAAATCGCATCGCTTACGCGAGTTCTACGCCTAAACTCTTCGGGAGCGACTTTTCTAAGAAATCTCTCGCATAATGGTTTGCAACCTGCGCAATACCTACGCGTCAACGTGTAGAAATTTTTTTGATCGCCTCTTGAATTGTCGTACAAATTTCAAAATGTTGATCCGATTTGGTGAGCTTGAAAACAAGAGCAATCGTGGGATTTATCCCAATTAAGTAGAGAGAGCTACCATAGCTCTGCATTTTTTTTTGGAGTTGAAACAATACTCCCATTGCAGAAGAGTCAAGATATTCCACCTGAGTCAAATCCACTATGAGATTTTCGGGCTCTTTCGCAACCGCCGCAAAGAGTCTCTCTTTGAGTTCTGGAATAAAATACATGTGGAGCTGCGCCGTTGTAATTCGCGCGACCGGCACTCCCTCCGTTTGAGTTAAATCGACCACGGAGAACAAATAGCGGCACCCCACGCGCTGTCAACCGATTCGATAGCAAACGGAGTGAGTTTAG
>CAUJII010000186.1 GCA_963205035.1 Spirochaetota bacterium | reverse complement strand
CTTGGCGTGCCGCATCGCGGCGACAGCGGCTTGCCGCATTGTATCAAATGTCGTTCTCGAACGCTCTTCGTGGATTTGCGTCCCCATCGCGGTAAGAGAGCTGCCCCGAGGGAGTTTATCTTTCATGAAAGAAAGCTCGATGTGGCTGTGCGCGTTGACAAAGCCCGGAGTGATCACGCCGGGAGGTAGCTTGCGGCTAAAGAACTCTTTCGGTGCTTTGCCAAAACCCTTGTCGACGACTTGCCCACCCGAGTAGATAAACCACGGGTCGGCACGGAATTCACCGTCGTGGTTCAAACCCCATTCGCCGCGCAATACCTCGAAGAGGTTCATGGCCTATCATAACACGTCGAATGCGTGTGCAAGCAAAGTCTCGGTTGTCTGAAAGTTAATACATGCGTCCGTTATGGATACGCCATATTCAAGAGACGACTTTGTCGATGCGGATAACATTGCGGGAAGTTTCTGGTTGCCTTCGTGGATGTTGCTTTCGAGCATCATGCCAATAAGGTTTGTGTTTCCTGCTTGCCTTTGCGATAGAATGCTACGCCACACATCTTCTTGTTTCTCGAATTTTTTTTCGGAATTCGCATGCGAGCAATCGACAACAATCGCTCCCTCGAGCTTAGCCTTTTGCAATTTCTCTTCTGCTGCGCGGATATGCTCGCTCTGGTAGTTAGTCATGTTGTTGCCACCACGCAAAATGATATGCCCCCACGGATTGCCTTGTGTGCGCACGATAGCTGTCGCCCCGTGTTCGTCGATGCCGACAAAACTGTGCGACGATCGCGCTGACTGCATCGCATCGAGCGCAATTTGAATATTGCCATCGGTGCTGTTCTTGTAGCCGACAGGCATGCTCAGCCCTGAAGCCATTTGCCGGTGCGTTTGTGACTCCGTCGTGCGTGCGCCAATCGCAGCCCACGAAATCAAATCGGCAATATACTGCGGTACAATGGGATCTAAAAATTCAGTCGCGGCCGGTAGCCCCAAAGCAACGATTTGTTCCAATATATTTCTCGCGAGCTTTAATCCGGTTTGAATATCGTCTTTACCGTCTATTTGTGGGTCTGTGATGAGCCCCTTCCAGCCGACTGTCGTGCGCGGCTTTTCAAAATAAACGCGCATCACAATTTCGAGCTTGTCTTTGAATTTGTCGCGTAGCGCGACCAAACGGTGCGCATATTCGAGCGCCGCCTTTTCGTCGTGGATCGAGCATGGCCCGCACATCACCAGGAAGCGGTTTGATTTTTTTGTGAGAATTTCTTGAATCCGCTTGCGTGCAGAGAGTACAGTTTCGGCCATCGCTTCGGTGATGGGGAATTCATTCCACAATTCGCGCGGCGAAAGGAGCGGCTCAATGCTACGGATATTGACACCTGAGATTTTGGGAGACGAAGGCGTGAGGGCTTCGTTAGTTTCTGACGTACGAACCATTGAGGGGATGTCACACGCAGAGACAGAGCGTAAATCACTTCGCAGCCAAAATCGCGGCGAGTGCCGCACTCGCATCAGGCGCTGCAATGACTTTTTGCCGGTTTGCATTCTGATAAAAAATACGCGCAATTTCTGCCATTACTTTAAGATGCTCTGATAGCGACGACTTGGGAGCGACCAGCAGCACGACGATAAACGTCTTCGCGAAGTCGATGCTTTCAAACTCAATCCCTTCTTGAATGACCGCGCACTGCGTCATGAAGCGATCTGTGCCTTCGACAACAGCGTGCGGAATCGCCATCTGCTCGCCAATGCCCGTGCTCATTGTTTTCTCGCGTTCGACGAGCTCTCTCGAAATTTCTCTGTGGAGTTCAGGGGTTAATCCTTCTTGTTTGCAAAGCGCGGCCAGGAGCGAATCAATCAGCGTCCACTTGTTTTTCGTATCGAGAGCCGTCTTGCCGCCTATGGAAACGATGTGGATATTTTGTTCGGTGAGTAACTCGCGCCACACGCCGGAATTATGTCGTATTAGTTCAATCCGTCAAGGAGTAAAATCTTTCCTAAATCCGCTTGACCGGCTGAAATTTTTTTCGATTTCTAACAAATGGCTCCCATAGAAGCTATGACGCCTTTTCAAGCCGTCATTCTCGGAATTATTGAAGGGATTACCGAGTTTCTCCCGATTTCGTCGACAGGGCACATGATCCTGGCCGACCATTTTATGGCGATTGCCGACCGCGAGTTTGTCAAAACTTTTGAAATTGCCATTCAGTTGGGGGCGATTGCCGCCGTTGGTCTGCTTTATATTCGGCGGTTTCTCAAAGAGCCGAGGCTTTATTTTATTCTTGCGGTCGCATTTTTGCCGACGGGTATTTGCGGTCTGCTATTTTACAAGATTATCAAGACATGGCTTTTCAACCCGATTACGGTTTCTTTGGCTCTCATTCTCGGCGGAGTGATTCTGCTTTTCTTCGATAGACTCGCTGCGAAAAACGATCATCACCATGAGATCGAAGTTTCCCCTAAGTCGGCTTTCATGATTGGACTCTTTCAAGTTCTTTCGATGGTGCCTGGCGTTTCGCGTGCGGCTGCCACGATTGGCGGTGCGCTCGCGATGGGGCTTAACCGCGTGCGTGCGGTCGAGTTTTCGTTCTTGCTCGCAGTGCCGACGATGGTCGCGGCCACGGGTTATGATCTCTTCAAGAACCGCGAGCATCTCCACAGCGCGCATCTTGATCTCCTGCTCATCGGCAGCGCGGTCGCGTTCGTCTGTGCACTTCTGGCTGTGCGTTTTTTTGTCGGCTTCATTTCGCGGCGTGGCTTCAAAGCTTTTGGGATTTATCGCATCATCGCTGGCGTAATTTTCTTGGCGCTATTTTGGGGTAAGTCTTTTAGTCCCTGAGACGTGTGAGCCCGTGCGCTATATGCACGTTCGTAGGCAATGGATGTATTCAGCGTACGATAGGTCTTTTTTCGCGATGAGGATCGCCTTCCGAGCCGTTTCGAGCCCGCCGTTTTCATTTTTTTCGGTGACTTTTTGGTAGTTAATAAAATAGTCAGGAAAACTTTTGCGCCGGGCAAACCGCGCAGCCCAGATATGATGATTCCGTGCGGAGAACGCCGATCCGCGCCGGGGCGAATGTAGATACATCTCAACAAACCGCGGCATGAACACCCGAATCGCAAAGTCGACGAACCGCGACACCGACTCGCCCGAATGAATCGTCCGCTGCCAAAGCACGCCGTAGAGGTTCTTGTCGACACGCCAGGGCCTGATGACGTATTTAGTCTCGTCAGTCTGGATGTTGTACCGCCGTGCGGATGCGGTCCAAGCACCGCCGGAGCGCCAGCGTAACACAGTCTCTTTGCACAGCCGCGAAATAATCTCTCCCTCGCCCCAGTGGATCCCATGCCGGGCAAAAATTAGCTGCGCGGCCTTGAGTCGCCGATACGACTTCTCGCGCAGCGAAACGGATGTCTGGTGATATTCCATAAATATTCCCCTCTATATATTAAATACCCAGAAAACGTGTTTTTTTCTCACTGAGTTTGAATTTTTTTTCAAAAACCAAAAAAAAGTGCGAATTTTGTAGTAACTAGAACAAAGGATCTGATTTTTTTTGAAACGGAGGAAATTGTAATAGTTATTACATTTATCACGGCGCGCGGCGGTCCCTGTGGTTCGACAGCCTTGGTCCCCGAGCACCGTCGAGGGGCACTTCGTGTGTCTTCACACGCCGCGAAGATGCCCTCCATGGCAGCGGCGTAGTTCGACACTTCGTGTGTCTTCACACGCCGCGAAGACGACATCCGTGTCGGCGGCGTAGTTCAGCACATCGTGTGTCTTCACACGCCGCTATATCACCGACCCGTCGGCAAAGAAAAAATATAGTCGCTCAGCCAGTGACCACTTAAGAAATTGCTTTCATGCCCAGAGAGAATGATCGCATTTTTCTCTACCGCTTGCAAGAAAGCGCGGTTGTTTTTTACCGAAAAGGCCGAAGCGTGCGGTAGCGGTATCTTTTTTTCGCAGCTTTCGCGAAAATAGCATTCGTCGCCGGTAAAAAGAAATGTACTGTTCGCATCTTTGTAGCGCACAACCTGCGACCCCGGCGTATGCCCGGCGACGAGCGCTACGGAAAAATTTGTATGCAGCGGTGAGTCACCGTCGACAAGCGTGTAGTCCCCTGCGCTATCACGCACAAGGTGCGCGAGCCAACCCATAGCGACAGAACCGCTTCTTTGGCGGCTGTTCACGAGCCTTGCCGGATAATCGCTCACCGGATAGCGCAGCGCATAGATTTGTGGCGGTGAAATGCTATGCTTATCTTGTGCGTTCTGGCATTCGCTAAGAGCGATGCAAAGCGCAAGAACGAGAAGATCTAAGAATCTCACCCCGCCTTAATCTTGTTCGAGAATGCCTTTCGGTATCGCGGCGGGAATTTCAATCGTGCTGAAATCTGATCTATCTTTCGAAACAACCCTGTGCATCTTAAAATAATCCATGAAATCGTAATGCGGAAGCAGGAGTTTCTTCTGATAGTTGTACGCACCGTGTACTACATAATGCCAGAACCCTTTGAAGCCGCGACGCCCGGCGGGATGCCATGGATATTCGTGCACCGAGCGAAACGTGATCGAAGCTTCGTCGAAGGGTAGCGAAAGTATATTATGCTTGTAGTTTGAATTGTTCGTACTGTAATCCCAGAATTCTTCGGCATTCGAGGGATAATAGACGCGAATCGGCACGCCGAGTGCTTTTGCGGCTTTTCCGATCGAGCGCATCGATTTATCTTTGAGCATGTCGCCGGGAACAATCGCGATACGATCTTGCGTATAGAGTAAGCGAATATAACGATAGTTATCTGCATGGCGCAGCCAGCCGAAATCACCTTGCTTCGCGTTGCTCTTTGCGCTCGTGTGGTAATGCTTGAGTAAGTTTGGCGCGTTGTTGCGATACACTTGCTGAATAAAATCGAGATCGCTGCGTTCGCTATAGTATTTTGCCAGTATATCGAGCGCGGCTTTTGAATTTTTCTTCTCGAACTTCGCAAGAAAATCGGCGACGCTCGCAGACTCTACGACAAATGCGCGAATAATTCTGTGGAGCGCGTTGATGTTGATGTCGAAATCAAACAACCAGACAAAGCGGCTCTTCGCAAGTGCGATATACGAATAATTCGCATCGGCGGCGACGCCCGCATAACCGCCACCTAAATTGCGAATATACGGAGCGAATAAATAATTTTGCGATTCGTTCGGAGTAAAATATGTTACCGGGTCTTTGCAGTGCGCAGGCGAAGTGAACTTGGCTTTGCAGATCGGTTTATTGAGCGTGTCGGTGGCTTCGAGATTATGTAAGAGATCGTGCTCTTATTGCGAAAGCGGCCCCGGGTCGCCGAGCGGCGCTGGCGGAGTCTTAATCATCCATGGCGGGGCTACGGTTGGTGGGTTATTATCTGAAGCGCAACGGAACGCGATTTTATCTTTCGTCGTATAAGCAACTGCCGCCGTTTCGTTCGTCGTTGGGTTAAATGTCTGTTTCAGTTTCAAAGATTTGTCGCAGGGGAAAATCCCACTGCAAATACCCATCGGGTTTGCCGGTTCGCAGATATTTTTCTTCTTTAATATGCATGAAGCGCCCGGCGAAAGTTGCCAATCGTTCGACCATTCGACGAATGCGCTTTTTTGAAAGTCGCTATGGCTTGCACCGGCTTTGAGTTCGGCGAGTGTCGGCAACCGCCCCCCGGCCCATGCGCAATAGCGCAGCGCCGATGCGGCGGTAAGTCCGAGCGCAGGCGATTCGGCGTTATCGTTTGCTTGCTTATAATGCTGCGCATCGCATTGTAGATCAGCAACGCACCGCGCATAATTGGCGCGTGTTACCACCGCAGCTTCGAGAAGTACATTATTTGAAACCGCAGTCGAGCCGTCGGCGGCAAGCGCGCGATCGATAGCTTTCGCTTCGAGGCAAATATGCCGAGCGTCGATATTTTTGCAGTTATTCAGGTCGTTGCTGGTGAATGAAAATTCTTCGGCTGCGGCGGCGGATGTTGTTTTTACTTTGGCAGAGCTACAGTTCAGAATAAATATGCCGAGACCGAAGATTAGGCCGCGACGCCAAGGAAGCGTATTCATTCGGTAGCAAAGCCAATTTTAGATAAACCGTCAATTTCGAACGAATCTCGGCTATGGTACGATACCAAAACAATAGATGGGCAGCACCCCGTTGCATGCGCCCAATGTCGCCGCTGTCCAATTTACATCGCTATCCAGTGATGAACCTTTAGTGCCGTTTTGACCTGATGATCCGTCTGACCAGGCCATACCGACGATGGGCTTGATAAACCGCTGAACTATTTCAATGGTAAGAGGTGATTACATCATCCGATTATCGGCAGAGCATTATGTCACATTAGCAAGGAAAGACAGTCGTCCGAATTCCCGACCGAGGTTGAGATAGTTAAGAATGCCAAAGATCCTGTGAGTTCCCTCACAGGATCCAAAGTCTCACCCATTTGGGGTATGGACATTCCAGACTGTATAAGGTACAATAATCCACTTTCCGCTTACACTAAAGGAGATACCATGAACCAGCTTAAACGCACTTTTCACTTGCAGAATTCAGGGCGAGGTATAGTAAAGGTCGTTTATTTCCTAAGCGCAATCTACTTTTGTTGGCCTGCTCAAGCCCAACAGCCAAATTCCGCAAATTTGGCAAAGGTGGCAATCATCGACTTTGAAGACCGCACCGGTTCAGCGAACTACACCTACCTTTCTGGTTCGTTGTCAACCGCCATCAACACAAGCATGCAGACGAAGTTTGACTATGCCTCATTAGATGCCGAGACGGCGCAAACTGTCGCGCTTGAACTGCGGAAAAAATCCGGAAAATTTGAAAGTAGTGAGGCCGCCGAATTCTGTAGAGCAACTGGTACTGATATTCTCGTGTACGGTAGTTATGAGATTGATCCCCAAACCGGACAAATCGCTATGAAGACGAAGATCAATTTCGCGATCATCAATCGGATTGTGACGCTGGAACCGATATTGAATCCGGTCGACGCCACGCTATTCCAGGCCACGGAAATTATGGCGAGCAAAATCGTCGAAAAGATTGGTGAAATGGCAAGAAAAACAATGTCAGCAAACGCATCTGCGGCTACAGATTCTCAAAAAGTAGCCCTATCTAAAATCGATGAAGTCTCATGGAACAAAGTGGATCGCGAGATAAATATCTTGGGTGGATTTCTGATAAACGGAACTGATGAATTGTCCCGGCTTAACAAAGGCTATCTGATCGGAATTGAAATCTTGCGCAATTCAGATTTCAGAAAATCTTATGCGGGTCTCGCAGCTCTGCTATTTGATCAAAGTGGGGGAAATATCACCCATACAGGCTCGGGAATTATGGGACAGTTTGGGCTGAACTTCTTTACAATTGACAATCGTATCAAACCCTTCGTCGAAGCAAATATCGGTTATGGCAATAACAAACTAAGTTCTCAACCGACACAACTTCCCGGTGCTATTTGGCTCGGCTTCAGGGTAGGGATAAAAATATTGCTCACCTCACGAATATCTTTGGCAGCAGACTGGCGATACTTGCATATTACGGGCGATACCACAAGTTCGATGTCCGTAGTCCAAGGTGGACTCGGGTTCAATTTTTGATACCAAGGCTTTGAAAATCCCCGGTATCTCATTCCGTTTGACGGCTTGTTTCGAGCACCCGATTGCCCGCTCATGCGGAAAAACCTCCTCCCCCTCGTTGCGTTGAGCATTGCATTCATTTTGACTGCATGCGCAACCAAAGTCGAAACCGCTGTTTTAGCGCATGCACCGAATGTACCGCCGCCGATTAGCCGAAGCGGAAACGCGAAGGTTATCGTGAACCTCGAAACCAAAGAGCTCAAGGGCCGTTTGGCCGACGGTGTCGAATATACCTTCTGGACTTTTGGAGGCACTGTTCCCGGCCCGATGATCCGAATCCGCGAAGGAGATTCAGTGGAGTTCAAACTCTCAAACCACCCTTCGAGCAAAATGCCGCATAACATCGACTTGCACGCAGTCTCAGGCCCAGGCGGCGGAGCCGAAGCCTCCCTCACCGTACCGGGCCACTCGTCGATATTTTCGTTCAAAGCTCTAAATGCCGGATTGTTTATTTATCACTGCGCGACGGCGCCTGTCGGTATGCACATCGCCAACGGAATGTACGGCTTGATTCTCGTCGAACCTAAGGGTGGCCTGCCCGAGGTAGATAAAGAGTTTTACGTTTTGCAATCTGAATTTTATACGTCAGGAAAATTCGGCCAACCAGGTTTGCAGGCGTTTAACATGGATAAGGCACTCGCCGAAAAACCCGACTATGTCGTATTCAACGGCTCCGTTGGTTCGATGATTGGCGATAAAGCTCTCAAAGTAAAAGTGGGAGACAAAGTGCGCATGTTTGTCGGCAACGCCGGTCCGAACTTGATCTCCTCATTTCATGTCATTGGCGAAATTTTTGATCATATCTACGGCGAGGGAGGTAGCAAAGTAACGCAAGAAAACGTGCAGACGACTGCAATCCCTGCGGGTGGGGCGGCAATCCTCGACTTCAAAGTGAGTGTACCCGGAAATCACGTCTTGGTCGACCACTCGATTTTTCGCGCATTCAATAAAGGCGCTTTGGGACTTCTCATCGCAGAAGGGCCAGAGAA
>CAUJII010000185.1 GCA_963205035.1 Spirochaetota bacterium | reverse complement strand
TGGCTTAACAATTTTCGGGGCAGGGAGTGGTTTGACTGGCAGCTCCCTGCGCGGGGTTGCGACAACTGGTGGCTTTGTTTTCTCAGTTTTTTTCGGCGCCTCTGTCGACGACCCGCTCTTCTCCGACGGCATGGATGCCTGCTCCACTTTCATGGGCGGCGTAGAAGGGGGTAAAACAAGCTCGTGCTTTAGAGCGACGGATTTGCTTTCTTCTGCTCGCTCAGCTTGTTCGCGGTGTAGTTCTTTTGCCGACTCCTCGAGATGAGATATCGAGCCGATGAACTCCGTATCTTTGACGACAGTTTTTGAGTTAGATTTTGATTCTTCGGTCAACGAATGGTCGTTACCCAAAAATGTACCGAGTAGGTACATGCGTCTGTTCGCATTGACTGCATAGACCGATTGGTGGTCGTTCTTCACCAGCTCTCGATACATTTGTATGGCCTTATTTTTTTGACCCGTTTCTTCATAAGAGCGCGCCATATAAAAACGTACTTTTGCGCTTTGAGAGGAGCTCCCCAATAAGGCAAAATTTTCAAGAGCTTTCAAATAGGCCGCCGCCTCGTAGTATAGAATTCCACGCTTCTCGGGGTCTGTTATAGCTTCGATACGTGCAATTTTTTCTCGTAGTGCCGAAACAAATAGACTCAATTTGCGCGCAGTGTCTGCATTTTCAACAAGCGGGCTTTGTGTCACCTGATTAAAATCTAAGAGCGAGGCGTCGAAACGGTTGAGCATGGCTTCGGCAAAGCCCCGATGCAACGCGGCAAAATCTCTCTGGTCTTGTGTCAGAGAAAAACCGGAAAGGTATGCTGTGTATCCTTTCTGTGCGTTCGCATACTCGCGCATGGATTCATAACGGTATGCAAGATCTAACACCAAGTCTTTCGCTGGCGTCTTTCCGAGTTTGAGTCGGGGCAACCCCAAGACTCGGTTGAAGGTATTCAAAAAAGGAAGCGCGATGCGATCTCTCCATGAAATCGCACGCTCGCTTTGATCGCCACGGATTGCCAAGAGCGCTGTTTCCGCTTCTGCCTTATATGCCGCTGAATTTTCTCGCCCGCCGGCGAGTGCGCTGCGACTAATTAGCTGAATCCGAGAAAGCAGAGCGATGTTGCGCACGTCGGTCTTGCTCTCGCTCGCTGCGTTAAGACTGTCGCGCAATTCAACCATCCGCAACGCTGTCACTGTACTCAAGAGACTTTGCGCGGCAAGAGCGCTCACAATCGCAACAAAAAGCACGGCCACGATACCGGTCTTCCGCATGCGAAAAAGACTCTTCATCTAAACCTCAAGCACCAAGAGTGTGACATCGTCTTCCAGCGGATAGCCTTCAGTGAAAGATTCTAAATCTTCGAGAAGAGCGGCACGCAGAGCGTCCACGTCGAGTGCACGCGCTTTCTGAATTGCCGCCTTAAACCGTGCGACGCCATAAAGCTCGCCTTCGTTATTCCGCGCTTCGGTAATTCCATCGGTATAAAGAATTATACGCGTGCCGGGCGAGGTATCGAAAACCTCACCCGAATATGCGAACGGTGGCTCTGAAAGCATGCCTACGTAAAAGCCAGTCGACGTGAGGGTATGTATTTCTTCGTTATGTGGTAGTAGTACGATCGGTTCGGGATGCGTCGCATTGCAGTATTCAATTCTTTGAGGATACACGCGCACAAAAAATGCGGTGAGATATTGCCCCGTCATTTCGAGCGATGCTGAAAGCTGCTTATTCACCTCGTGCAAAAGTTTGCCCGGATCCTGAGTTTGTTCTATCGCGCTTGCAAAAGCTGTTTTCGCCATCATCGTTAAGAGAGCCGCTGGCACGCCATGCCCCGACGCATCGCACACAACGTACGCAGTGCTCCCGTCTGGCAATGGATAAACATCGTAAAAGTCGCCCGAGACAGCGTAGAGTGGTTTGTACGTAAGGCTCGACTTATGTGGCATTTCATCTTTCGGAAAAATACTTTTTTGAATGTGCTGAGCGATTGTCAGTTCGTGTTGCATCATTTCATCGCGCGCTTTGATCTCCTCAAAGTTTTTCGCAATCGTTACCTTTTGTTCTTTGATGTCATTCGACATTTTATTAAACGAGGCGACGAGCGTACCGACTTCGTCTTCGCGTTTTTCATAGCCCGCGATTTGATGGAAATCACCACGCCCTGTAATCTGCGAGGCGATTTTGAGTTCTCTTAAAGGTCTAACGAGTAGGCGATAAAGAAAGAAAGCCAAGATGCCTTGTATCACAAGGAGTAATCCCATAACCGCCGCACCCAAACGCAGAAGGCGAGATAGTTCCACGTCTAACCCTTCGAGAGAAAATACAGCGCGTAGCAAGAGATACTGCCCGTTTTGAGCGAGGTATGGCATGTAGACTGTAAGACGAAAGTTTTTTACATCGGGAAAGCTATAAAAAGATTCGTTGCTGAATTCTTTAAGCCGCCGCGCCTTGAGAGTGTTCTGCCCTTCTTTTGACGTCAAATGGGTCATAGGCTTCGCATTAGGCTCTTTCGACCACTGTGCCAGCACCGCATTCTGTTCCGTCGCCACCTGCAATTCAAGAAGCGACTGCATCACAGCATTTTCTTTTGTCTCAAAAAGAGCGAGCATGGTCTTTACTGCATCTTTGGACTTGTAAAACTCTTCGTGTTGGACTTGCGGATTATTTTTGAGAAGTAGGGCGAGCTTTGCTTCCACACCCTCTAAACTATTGTCGATTTGCAGCGTTGCTTTTTCGGCGAGAAGGCGCATTTGGTTCGAGCCGATGGCGAGCCAGAACACAAACAAGTTGACTAAGGTAAAAATGAAGAATAAAAAACTGAGACGTGTTGTGAGCGAAAGGCGGCGAAACACGGTTCTTCTCGTGGTTCGTTTGACACTCATTAGACTGTGTGTAAACTATTAAGAAGCGACCAGCGCACGGGCGATTTTCCGCTTAGAGTTTAGGCAGAAACTCGCGTGAGTTCCCACCAAAACTCGCCCGCGCAGATACTTCGTTTGCGCAGGGTGTCTTATCTTAGATGCGAACCTATGCTGCAAACGTTCGGAAAGTGGCTCTTGACAACCCTCCTCAAATGGGGAATGGAGTTTATTTACATGACATGCCGTGTGCGCGTTGTCGAAGGCACTGCCGTGCGCGCCGATATTTTAGCGCGCCGCAGGGGAGTCATTTTTCTCTTTTGGCACAACAGAATTTTTATGGCGTCGGCATTCTTGAAGAGAGTTTTTTTCGACAAAGGCATCCACCTGACGGTGCTCATTAGCCAATCGTCGGATGGTGAAGCGATTGCAAATGTCGTCAAACGGTGGGGGGGCGATGTGGCGCGTGGCTCGTCTTCGCGCGGTGGCAAAGAGGCTCTCACGATGGTGAGCCACGCTCTCTTGCGGCGCAAGAGCTCCGTGGTCATAACCCCCGACGGGCCACGCGGTCCGCTTTACGTTTTTCAATCCGGCGCGCTTGTCGCGTCGCAGCTCACGCAAACAGAACTTGTGAGCGTGTGCGTTGCACCGAAACGCTTTTGGCGGCTCAATAGTTGGGATGGCTTTCTCATCCCAAAGCCTTTTACAACGCTCTTGGTTTCTCTCGAAGAACCAGTCGTCGAAGCGCGTAAGCAGAGCGAAGAGGAAAGAGAAGGAAGACGACAGTTCCACGAAAAACGCATGCGTGCGCAACGCGAGCACCTCGACGCGATGGCGGGTGTTTCCGAATTTGCCGGAAAGAAACCCTCTAAAAAAAAGGTGCCGTAGAAAGCGCGTACACCTTCGGCCTAAACCGCTACGCTCTTTGTTCGTTAAAGTCGACGGCGAACCAAAGAATGAGAAGCGGCCCACTCTCACGTTTCCACATGGCTGGCCCCAAGTACAGCCCAGGCGAGACTTCGCGAATTTCATCGTGGATCTTACCGATGAACCAAGGATTTTCAGGCTGCTCGTAATCTAAGAAGATGCACGGCTTACCGTCAATCGCCGAAGGCTCGACGCGAGTTGCAAATGGAAACCAATCCATCTGCGCTATGACCAGTTTTACACGGTTGATTCCCTTTCCTTCGCTCCCCGAAGTATGCGTGAATGTCTTACCATCCCATGGAAAAACGCCCATGGCGGCAAAGCTCCGCACAACTCCCGCAGCTAAGTTGTCGCCGAGTTGGTCGACGGCGAGCATTCGTCCTTTGGGCTTACCGTTCACTCTTGAAAAATCTTGCGGAAGGCTTCCCGCTCGAAATAAGGTGTCGAGCTCCGCAGAGCTCATTTGCGCAAGCGTGTCGAGCGTATGCCGCGCATTATGAACTCGTGCGGGTGCAGATTGCACCGCTGCCGTTTTTGTTGCTGTCGCTGTTGTTGTACTCATTGAATTCTCCTTGATGTTCGTTCAGTCAGTGGCTGCCCAATCAGTCCGTGTCGGAGCGCACTCGAAGCGCACACGATTTTTAACGATTGGACAATCACTGCTGTCTTATGACGTCAAATTGAAAAAAAATCGACCAATCTTATAAAAATGGTCACTATTTGGAGTTGCGAGGCCCAGATTTTCAGTTTACAGTATTGGTTTCTTAATAGGTATCGAAGAGTGCTCGGTTATTTTTTTCTATTCTGCGCGTTCTTGGCACTTCTCCAAGTTGTGGCCCGCTTATCTTTGGGGCGTATTACTCCCCGCCACGGTTATCTCATTTTGACGTTGATGATTCTCGCGTATATCCTCTATTTCGCCGGCACACTTTTCGATCGCACAATCTTTCCACCACCGCCGGGTCTTCATTGGCATATTCCGCTGCTTTTTGCATTGGGCCCAAGCATCCATTATTTCTTGAAATTCGCACTCTTGCCGGATGAAGAAATCCCGCCGCGCCGCATTGTGCTCCAATGGTTCCTGCCTGTGCTGAGCCTCATGTATGTCGCTTCCCCTTTCTATCCGCAAAGGGATTTATCGCTTCTCGATCTGCTCTTTGCGTTCAAGGAGAAATCCCACGATACGCACGATGTATTGGTGCTGATAGCATTTTCTGTAAACACAGTATATTATGTATTTAATGGATGGGGAGCGCGTTTTTTATTGAAGCTACCGCTCGTCGAATTCGCTGGCATACGCCTCTATATTATCATCTTCCTGATTGGGTCGCTCATAACTCCTGTACTTGCGATTCTCGGAGTCGCAATGCATCGCATCGATTTTCTCAGCGTGAGTTGCATCCTCATCTCTTTGAGTATTATTTTTGGTTATATTGGTTCCATCCGCTATCCGGAGTTTTTCCTTCCGCTTCAAGAAGTGGCGCGGAATCAAAAATATCAACACTCGCAACTGAAGGGGGTTGACCTCGGACTTCTTGAAGAGCGACTCGATCTACTCTTCCACGAAGAAAAAGTGTGGTTGGATGAACGTCTTTCCGTCACGCGACTGGCTCGCTTATTGCAAATCACTCCCCACCAGCTTTCGGAGTATATCAATGTGCGCTTTGCGAAGAGTTTTTCAAACTTGGTGAACACGCACCGCGTCGAAGAAGCTCAAAGACTATTGCGCCAGGAGCCGGAAAAAAGTATCATCGAGGTTGCTTTCGCTTCAGGGTTTGGCACGAAATCGCATTTCAATTCTGTTTTTCTAAAATCGGTTGGGATGTCGCCGCTGCAGTATAGGCGTGCGCATGCCTAATGCGGTCGAAAACCTTGCACTTGGAACTTGAATGTGCCAGGCAATATTCTAAGGCGTTTACGTGGCGACGCCGATTACAAAAAAGTCTCACGAGATGGGAGTAATCCCAATTTAGGAGACAACATGGTAAAAAGACTACCTCGACTACTGCCTTTCACGCCGGAACACGAAGAGTTCCGCAAGATGGTTGCAGACTTCATTGCGAACGAATGCGTACCCCGTCACGAAGAATGGGAAAAAGCCGGCGAAGTAACGCGCGATGTTTGGGAAAAAGCCGGCAAGCTCGGAATGATTTGCCCCAACTTTCCCGAAGAGTACGGCGGCATGGGACTCGATTTTCTCTATAACGTCATCGTCATCGAAGAGCTTGCGAAAGCAGCGTCTTCAGGTTTTTTCATTTCGCTGCATGCAGACGTTATCGCTCCTTACATCTTGCACTACGCGAACGAGGAACAAAAGAAGCGCTGGCTACCGGGAGTCATCGACGGTACGAAAATTCTTTCAATCGCGATGACAGAACCCGGCACGGGTTCAGACCTTGCGGCTGTTACAACACGCGCAGTCGATAAAGGCGACCATTATCTTCTCAACGGTTCAAAAACATTTATCTCTAACGGTTATCTTTCCGACCTGTGCATCGTCGTCGCGCGCACGGGCGAAGGCCAAGGCGGCATATCGCTCCTCATGGTCGAGCGTGGGATGGCCGGCTTCGAACGCGGCCGCAAACTTAAGAAAATCGGTCTGCATGCGCAAGACACGTCGGAATTACACTTCAACGATGTCAAAGTTCCCAAAGAAAACCTGATTGGAAAACTGAACGCAGGTTTCCGCTACCTTATGATGTCGTTGGCGCAGGAGCGTTTGGTGCTCGCGATCTCGAATATTGCTTCGGCTGAAGTGGTGCTCGACCAAACTGTGAAGTACTGCAACGAGCGGAAAGCGTTCGGCAAACCCATCGGCGCATTCCAAAACACACGGTTTAGTTTGGTCGATATGTATGTCGAGCAAGAAGCCGCGCGCTCGTATTGCGACCGCATCGTCGAACTCCACATGAAAGGCGAAGCAACGCCTGCGCAAGCGTCGGCTGTAAAGCTGCAATGCTCTGAAATGTTGCAAGCGCATGTCTCTAAGTGCTTGCAGTTTTTCGGCGGTTATGGCTTCATGTTGGAATATCCTATCGCAAAGGCATACCTCGATTGCCGCGTACAAACCATCTACGCGGGAACGTCTGAAATTATGCGCGAGATTATTTCCAAAAACTTGGGACTTGCAAGCGCGTAAAACGCCTAAACCGAGAGCGGTTTTTCTCGCCGCTCTTTTTCTCTTCGCCGCGTGTTCGAGCGGGTTGAATACTGTTCGATTCGTCGCAGCAAGAGACGGTGCGCCTGCATATTTGCGCCTCAAGACGCAGCACTACGTTACGCTGGGCGGTAACCTCGTTGAAGAATACCAGCGGGGAAAGCGTGCGGCAGTGTGCATTCTAAAAGCGGATGCGAACAAGAAAGAAGATATCGATCTCAAAATTGAAATCTCTCTCTACGAAGACGATCCACCGGTAAGAGGCCGTGCATGGCTCGAAGTCGGCGCAGCAAAAACGCCGATTGAAATTCTCGAAAGTAGAGCGGAGAAAACAGAAGAGATGGCCGCTGTTTTAGACACGGGCCAGCGCGACGAATTTCTGCCTCCGATGTCGAACGATGTCCAGGCCCAGTCGGAATACATCACGTTCGGAAAGCCTGCCGGTGCGGGAGGAGTGCGGCGCACTTGGACAGTCTATTCGCTGGGAATGAAAATCCCCCGCGAGACGCTCGCGGCTCTCCGGGGAACCGAAAAGGCGACTTTTGCGATTGCTGTTGGCAATACGGGAGCGACTTTTGCGCTCGATGGAGAAGCGCGGATGGCGTGGTTGCGCCTCAGCGCGGGAGAGTACCCGTAGGAGAGCGTAATAGTGAGGAGTTTAGGCTTAGAACTCGTAATAGTTAGTCGTGAGGGGCAAAACAGCGACAAAATTACCTTTCGCGCCGTTTTTTTGCTATATTCTTCGTTATTAGGCCGTTTGACTGCGTTTTCTGCGTTAATCGCGCCATCACACTAAATTAAGGATTCAGAATGAAAGAAAAACTCGAAAGTCTCATGGGTAAAGTGCAAAACCCTCTCTCACACCGGTCGATTACGACAGACAAGCTCTTCGTCACGATTGAAGACGGAGCAAAACCCGTTGTCGTATTGCGCGCAGCGGCTGATAAAAAATGGCAGGCGGCGATTGAATCGCAGATTAAAAACTTGGCGGCGAAAGAAGACATATCCGCAGATGCGTTTACATTCCGCTGGGCTGAAGCCGCGAGCGACCAGGACCGTGCGGCACGCGCCACGCATGCGCCGGTGTCACGTCCGCAACGCAGTATTCCTGGGGTGAAGCATGTCGTTGCGATCGGTTCCGGCAAAGGCGGCGTGGGCAAGTCGACGATTTCTGTCAACCTTGCATCGACGTTGCAACAGATGGGCAAAAAAGTGGGACTCATGGACGCCGACATTTACGGCCCTTCGATTGGCAAGATGGTGGGACTCAATGGTCGCCAGCAGATGGACGTGCAGAACGACCACATTATTCCGAAAGAAAAATTCGGACTCAAAGTAATGAGCTTTGCGTTCATGCTCGAAGAAGACCAACCTGTCGTTTGGCGCGGGCCGATGCTGGGGAAAGCGGTGCAGCAGTTCTTGTACGACACCGAGTGGGGCGAATTGGACTACTTACTCATCGATCTTCCTCCCGGAACCGGTGATACGCAGCTTTCGCTCGCGCAGCTTGTCCAAACCGACGGTGCGGTCATAGTTACTACACCGCAAAACGTAGCGCTCTTAGACGCTGGCCGCGCAGCGGCGATGTTCGACAAAGTCAACATTCCCGTCTTGGGAGTTGTCGAGAATATGAGCGAGTTTATCTGCGGGCATTGCGGTAAACCGAGCCATATCTTTTCAAGGGGGGGCGGGTCGCGTTTAGCCGCTCAAACCAAAACTGTTCTCATGGGGCAAGTCCCACTCGTCGAAGATTGTCTTGCCGCCGCAGAGAAAGGAGAAATTCCCGTCTATCAAAACAAGAACGAAAAGATTCAACCCGTGGTCGATGCTTTCGAGCACATCGCAAAGAATCTTATTTCAAAATTGGATAGCTTATGATTTTATCGGGCCTTGAAATCAAGAAACGGCTGGGGACGGATATCGTCATCGAGCCCTATAACGAGAAACAGCTCAATCCCAATTCGTACAACCTCACGCTCCACGACGAGCTCATGGTGTATACCGAGTCTGTTCTCGATATGCGCAAACCCAACGCAACGCAGCTCTTGAAAATTCCCGATTCGGGGTTTGTCATCGAGCCGGGGCGCCTCTATTTGGGGCGCACCCGTGAGCGCACGGAAACCAAGAACATCGTGCCGATGCTCGAAGGGCGCAGCAGCGTGGGAAGGCTCGGCCTTTTTGTCCACATCACGGCGGGGTTTGGTGACATCGGCTTTTGCGGCTATTGGACGCTCGAGATTTCGGCGGTGCAGCCTGTGCGCATCTACGCGGGTGTTGAAATTTGTCAGATTTTCTACCACACGCTCATCGGAGACTTCACGGAATATAAGGAAGGAAAATACCAAGGGAATACCGGAATCCAGCCGAGTTTGTTTTACAAAGATTTCGAGAAGTAATCGCACCACAAAAACACTCTCTCTACTGTCTCGCCTCTCGCATTTGACCGCAGCATGGGGAGTTCTTTCGGGCGACTGTTTCGGGTCACGACGTATGGCGAATCGCATGGCGAGGCATTGGGCTGTATCGTCGAAAATTGCCCTGCTGGTTTGACGCTCACAGAAAAAGACATCCAAGGCGACCTCGACCGCCGCCGACCCGGGCAAAGCCGAGTAACTACTCCGCGCGACGAGGCCGACCGCGTCAAAATCCTTTCAGGTACGTTTGAAGAAAAGACCATCGGCGCACCGATTGCGATGGCGGTCTTCAACGAAAACGCCCGCGAAAAAGATTATAGCGACATCAAAGATATTTTCCGTCCGAGCCACGCCGACTTTACGTACCATGCACGCTACGGGCACCGGGCTTGGCGCGGCGGGGGACGCTCGTCTGCACGCGCTACCATCGGCATCGTCGCTGCTGGTGCTGTCGCCAAAAAAATCCTGCGCGAAAAGGCGGGGGTCGAAATTGTCGGCTATGTTTCGCAGATTAAAGATCTGCGCCTTGAGACGGATTTAGACCTCGAAAGCATAGTTACTCTGCGCGAGACGATTGAATCGAACCCCGTGCGTACCCCCGACGCGGTGCTCGCCGAAAAAATGGTGCGGCTCATACAAGATACGAGACAGGCTGGCGATTCGTTGGGTGGTGTCGTCTCTTGCGCGGCTGTGGGCGTTCCTGCGGGTTGGGGAGATCCCGTCTTTGACCGCCTCGACGCACTGATTGCGCATGCGATGCTCGCCATCCCAGCGACGAAGGGTGTCGAAATCGGTAGCGGGTTTTCCGCCGTTACGATGACTGGGAGCGAGCACAACGATGCTTTCAGGATGAAAGACGGTAAGGTAACGACTGCGACTAACTATTCGGGCGGCATCCAAGGGGGTATTTCAAACGGAATGCCGATTACGCTCCGGGTGGCGTTCAAACCCACCGCGACAATCAGCCGCGAGCAAGAGTCGGTTGATATCCACGGCGAAGAAACGACGCTCAAAGTCAAAGGCCGCCACGATCCCTGCGTTCTGCCTCGTGCGGTGCCGATCGTTGAGGCAATGCTTGCCCTTGTCTTGGTCGATCAATTCATGCTCGCTCAAACAGCGCGTTACGAGGGGCTTTCCTAATAATGGCCGCAGTCCTTCTCATCGTTGTGAGTTTCTTAGGCGGGGCACTCGCACGGCGTTTCAAGGTCATGCCAGAAAATGCGCACCTCGCTTTTAATCAGTTCGTCATCTACGTATCTCTACCCGGCCTTGTCATTAAGTCGCTCCGCTTTATTCCGATGACACCTGCGTATTTCAGCGCAGCGCTCATGCCTTGGATTGTGTTCCTGCTCGCTGCGTTTCTTTTTCTTACTCTCGAGAGACTGCGCGTCTATGACCGCAATACCGCGTTGGCGCTCATCATGACAGCGGGACTGGCGAACACCTCGTTTGTGGGAATTCCCCTGATACAGGCGCTCTATGGAGTGCAGTATGTTGCTGTGGGAGTGATTATCGATCAAATGGGAACGTTCCTCGTGATGTGTCTTGTCGTTATTCCGCTCGTCGATTTCTTGCGCATCGGCGAATTTACGATGCGAGGCGCCGTACGTTCGCTCTTCCTGTTTCCGCCTTTTATTGCTCTCCTCTTTGCGTTTGCGTTTCAAGTTTTCAAACCCATCGATATTGTGTTTACTATTGCAGGGCACTTGGGCGACACCCTGACACCGGTGGCACTTTTTTCTGTGGGCTTGCAGTGGCATGCGAAGAGTTTTAAGAAATACGCCAAAGAACTCTCGATTGGACTCCTCTTCAAACTCGTCGCAGCCCCCGTGATTATTTATTTCTTTTATACTTGGGCGGATTACCACCAGAACCTCCGCAAGATCGTCGTCCTCGAAGCGGCGATGGGCCCGATGATTACCGGATCAATCATCGCTATGCAGAAGAACCTCAATCCGCAGCTCGTCGCAGCGATGCTGTCCATCGGAATCCCGCTTTCGATTGTGGGAGCTCTCGTTGTGAAGTTCTTCTTTAAGTAAGCGACAATATTTTATCGCAGGGAAGCGGCTCAGGCCGGCAGGGGGATTTTCTCCCATGGGGGTGGGTCGTTCGGGTTTTCTATCCACCAGAAGGTAAGGCTTTCTTCTAAAAATCCCGCCTCCGGATCCCATTTGAAGCTTTCCGTGGAATAGTTATTACAAAAGAACCGGCGGATAGCGCGACGGGCCGGCTTTTGCCAGAGTTTGATGAGTCCATAAACCAGCGATGAGACGCTCACTCGCAATGCCGTCGCAATAAAATGTAGAGTATCGTACTCCGCCCCAGTAAACCGCGTAGTAGTTATTACAAATTTCACGTCCGGGCACCGATTGTACGTTCTCGTAACCTCACGACGCACCTTATTACGCATCTTGATGCGCAAGAACCGCCCTGCAAACTCCATTATCTCCTTCCGCTTTCCCCGCCACAGCAACGCCTCTGCTTCGGGCAGACTCACGCTGGTTATGATTTTTTTTGTCATAGTTACTCCTTGAGGGATTTCTTCCCCCTCTATATTATAAATACCCAGAAAGTGGGTTTTTTTCTCATGAAATTTGAATTTTTTTTCAAAAACTGTAAAAAAATACGAATTTCGTAATAACTACCACAAAACCGCTGATTCTTAGAAAACGGGGAAACTTGTAATAGTTATTACATTTTATCGTCCGGGCGGGGACGAGTATAGGCGCGTACTCGCGTAAGAGCGGAAAAACTCGCACCAGCGAGCGCAGCGTCTAAGACGCCACCTTCACAAATTTCCGCAACGCTTCGCTAAGCACCTTCATCGTCAACGGCTTTGTCAAAAAGTCGTTCATACCCGCTTTTTCGCATCGCTCGCGTTCGTCGGCAGCCACTCCCGCCGTGAGCGCCAAGACAGGCACGTTCTTTCTGTCGCCCGACGCAAAATGGCGGATGTCCTTCGTCGCAGAAACGCCATCCAAGACAGGCATTTGAATATCCATCAAGACGATGTCGGGTTCGTGTTGAAAGAAAAACGTCACTGCCTCGGCGCCATTTTCGGCGACGACAATCTCAGCTTCGGGAGTAAGCACCGCGAGCATGCTTTGAACAAGATGCACATTCATTTCCGTGTCTTCCGCGATAAGAATTTTTACCTTGCCCAAACCCAAGTCGCTGTAATCATGCGACAAAGCTTTCGGCGCCGTTGCAACGTTTTCAGAGCGGGGTATATCGGGGGTAGAAAGAGTTTCCAAGAGCGCAAAGAGCGCACGCGGATTTACGGGCTTCAAGAGAGAGCGTACAGCCTTGCCGACAGCATCGTGCCTGCGTGTTGACGAGGCAAACGTCGGTACGCGCAGCATCACGAGCGCGGCGCCTCGAATCGTGACAAAGTTACGTTCTTGTAGCATTTCAACGATTGCATGCCCGGATGTGCCAAGAATCGATGCGTCGATAAAGACAACGCCATAATAAGGGTCTTTGTGTTTTGTGAGGAGTTTCACGAGAATGTCGATGCTTGTTGCAGTTTCAGATTGAATGCCCGCACGAGAGAGCATCTCAATCAGAATTTCTGTACTGCGGCGGTTGTCTTCGAGAATCAGCGCACGCGCAAAGCGACTACCCAATTCAGGGACTTTCATCTTCTCTTCGCGGCAAGGTCTTGTCAGCGAAAACTGGAAACGGCTACCCTTGTCGACTTCGCTCTGCAGTTGTAGTTTGCTCCCCATTTTTTCAATTAATCCGCTCGATATAACAAGCCCCAGCCCCGTGCCGCCGAAGCGCCTGGAGATCGATGCGTCGGCTTGCGTGAACGCGCGGAAGATACGCGACTGCTCTTCTTTCGTCATGCCGATTCCTGTGTCGCGTACGCAAAACGTCAACTCTGCTTTGTCGCCCGAAGGCAGAATTTGTCCCAAAATGGAGAGCTCCACTTCGCCGCGGTCTGTGAACTTTATTGCATTGTTGATAATGTTGACTAAGACTTGCCGCAGCTTGACGCCGTCGACGATGACAAAACGCGGCACTTCGGGAGAGAGATGGAGTAATAACTCAATCCCTTTTTTTGTCGCGGCGAGTTTGACAATGTCGATGACATCGTCGATCAGTTGGAAGATATCTGTCTCGACTTCGTCGAGTTCGATCCGGTTCGCTTCGATGCGCGAAAAATCGAGGATGTTGTTGACAATGTCCAGAAGCGAGCGCGCGGAAACATTCGCGTTTTTTAGGTACTCGCGTGCGGTCTTGTTCATCTCCGCGTGCATCAGGAGGTCGGTGAAGCCGATAATGCCGTTCAAAGGCGTTCTAATTTCGTGGCTCATGTGCGCCAAGAATTGCGACTTGGCGCGGCTCGCGGTGTCCGCCGATTTGACCGCCGCAAACATTTTTTGCTCAAGG
>CAUJII010000184.1 GCA_963205035.1 Spirochaetota bacterium | reverse complement strand
CTGTTAGAAGACCTGTCAGTATCGCGCGGAAACTAAAGGTGTCCCTGTACTTTAGCTCACGCAAAAGAGCGACCTCGTGTCGTGCGTGAGCTACGCACCTCCCTGTACTTTACACCGCAAAGACGGCATCCGTGCCGGCGGTGTTACTTGGTGCGTCCCTGCACCTCGGCCACCAACGCAGCTGCTTCTGCCGCTTCTTTCGCCTTCTGTTCGGCAAAAACCGGATCGTACTCAATACGATACCCTTCCATCAGCTTACCCATCTCGTCGTAGAGCTCCTTTGCCAAGTCGATAATGATTGATGGACGACTCTTCGAGGACTTGCCGCTGCCATAGAGCTTCGAGAGATAACGCCGGCTGCTATCGACAATCGCGTACTTGTCTTTCGGGTTTGTCGCCATCTGCTCGATAAACTTGCGCGTAAGATATGAGTTTAAGTAAATCACTCCGTCGAACGCCCAGTTAAAATCGAGCGAAGGCCCTAAGATATACGCCGCTTCTTCCATCGGTTCAATGCCAGCAGTCATTGTGTCGAGGACGCGCTTGTAGTAACGCGCCGCTTCGACGTAATAAAAATCGCGCAGCTTATCATAGGGTCGATAACTCGCCTCTTTGAAAAGGTCGTCTAAAAGCCATGCTGCCCGAAGTGCAGAGACAGCTTTCTTGGGCGTGGGAGCAATCAAGTTGCCACGCAGATGATAGCAATCGACGTTCAGCATATAGCTAATGGCACCGTGCACCAGATGGCGATTTTCTCCCATGTCGTATTTACCAAAAAATGTCTCTATAATTTTTTGACGGTGGGCAACGGTGTTCTTGAGCGCATTCACTTCTTCAGCCGTCGCGTTTGCAAAGTCTTTCGGAAACGCTGCGTAAAGGCACTTGGGGCACACCTGAACATGATAAACCAATGGGTTGATTTTCCCCCACTTCTTGTTATCTTCATAAAGACGCTGCAACTCTTGCGAGAGTTTGCCGGCGATAAGGCGACCGCTCCCCGAGAGAAGGTCTTCTTTGAAATGAGTCGTTCCACAGACGGGGCACTTGCTCGATTCCTTTGCTCGGTAGGATATCTTTTTTTGATTGTTTGTAGCTGCCGTTGCCATTATGCACTTGCTCCTCGAGAAAATACGTAGCTGTGGAATTCCATAGCTACACGTCGGGTCTTAAAAAACAGCCCGTCAAGTAGCATTTAGAGCTTGAAGGAGTTTACGCAAGTTCTAAACCTAAAGTCGAACGGAATTAAGGTTCAAAATCATACATAGCATTTGACCGCATGTCTTGCACCCGTGTTTTGGCTCGCATGCAGGCAGTTATTCAAGTAGGCAGCAAACAGTACAGTGTTGCTCCCAACACCGTTTTTTTTGCTGAGTTGACAGGCACAGAACCTGGAAAAGACCTCACGATTAAAGAAGTGCTGTCTGTAAACAACAACGGCCAAGTGAAGATTGGCAAACCCTTTATCTCTGGCGCGTCGGTGAGCGCAAAAGTTCTCGAAGAAGTCAAAGGCCCAAAAATTGTCGGTGTTTTTTATCGCACAAAAAAACATAATCACCGCAAGTGGGGCCATCGGCAAAAATACCACAAAATCCAAGTCACCGCAATCAACGGCTGAGATATTTAGACCGGGGCGAGTTATTGGCCTAAACGGGGCCTAGTCCCCGGCTTGAATAGAATAATTTGAGTTTTCTCTATACTCTCTGAATCTGTGATGGCATAGAAAACCCCGCAGGCGAACTATGCACTTGTTAAAGAAATTCTACTCCATCTTCATTAAGGGCAAGATTCTCATCTATCTCGTCCTTCTCTTTGCTTTCTTCGGGGTGCGCGTATTTTTAGCGTACAACAAGTGGACCGATGAAGAAGCGGCGGTACTCCAAAAACTCGATCTCTACAAACAGCAGCTCGATAGATTGCGTGAAGGAATGATCGCCCGAGACACGGTTGCGTCGATCGAGCCGGGCGCCGTCGCCATTCCCTCGAAGGTGTTCGACCGCTCGGGAAAACTCGTGGGGGAGTTTTATACCGAACGGCGTAGCTTACTCAATTACGAAAATTTTCCCGCATACCTCACGACAGCGCTTGTCGCGAGCGAAGACAGGAAATTCTTTGAACACCACGGTATCGATTACACGGGTATCTTGCGCGCGATGGGTCGCAACATTGTGCACTTTCGATTCGCCGAAGGCGGTTCGACGCTGACGCAACAGCTTTCTAAAGTTCTATTCACAAACCAAGAACGCACTATCGACCGAAAGCTCTTTGAGTTTTTCTGCGCACAAGCCATAGAAAAAAAATACTCGAAAAAAGAAATTCTCGAAATGTACATGAACCTCATCTACATGGGTCATGGGATGTACGGAATGGAAACGGCCGCGCAGTTCTATTTTAATAAGTCTGCAAAAAATCTAACTCTCGGCGAAGCCGCCGCGTTAGTGGGAGTCATCCCAAACCCGAAGGCTTATTCTCCTGTGACAGATTTGCCGCGCTTTCTTGCACGGCAGCAAACGGTGCTCATGAGTATGGTTGCCATAGGTAAGCTCACGAAAGAAAACGTAACACGAGAGCGTTCCATTTTTTTTCAACGCTGGCGCATCGCGAGCAAGACGAGTAAAGATTCAATCATCGCGAACTTTCCCGACCGGCTCACCGGAAAAAACTACGCTCCGTATTTCTTAGATTATTTGCGTCAAAAACTCGCAACCCAATTCGGGCAAGATACGCTCACGAAGAGCGGCTTGCGTATCTACACAACGCTCGACTTATCACGTCAGATTGTCGCGCAACGCGTCGCGCGCACCGCTGTCGAATTGCAGAAACAACACTACCAGAAGCTGCTCGCTACGGCTAAAAAGAAAAACCAAGCGCATAAAATAAAAGAGTACGAGAAAGCTTTAGAAACAACGAATGCGGCTTTCATCAGTATCGAACCCAAGACAGGTTACATTCTCACCATGGTCGGCGGCGGAGAGTTTTCTCAGAAAAATCAATTCAACCGAGCCATGAAAGCAGAGCGGCAAGTCGGTTCGACGATTAAGCCTCTGATTTATTACTTGGCGCTCAAGCAAAAAATTATCACTCCCGCGACGCTCTTGGAAGACGAGCCTATACGCGATTATCAAAACTACGACGGGAAATTCATGGGGAAGATTTCTCTGCGCGACGCTCTGAAACTGAGTCGAAACCCGACTGCAATTCGTGTCTTACAAAAACTAGACTTCGACGAATTGCGCTCCCTATTTCGCGACGCGCTCGGCATGAGTTCGCAAGAGGCGGATCAAAAAATACCACGCGAGTTGGGTGTTGCTTTGGGTAGCTCTACCCTCACACCGTTTCAGCTTGCGACGCTTTATGCGACACTCTTAAACGACGGCAAGCGTGTTGAGCCACGCGATCTCTTGCGCATTGAAGATAATCAAGGCCGACAAATTTGGGAGGCACCCGAGGTGCCGCAGCCCACGCCGGTTATGGATGAAGCGGCATCTTATGTCACGCTCACGCTGATGCAGGCCGTTGTCGACGGTGGCGGTACGGCCGAGGGTGCGATGCGCTCGCTGCGAAATAAAGAGGGCAGACTTCCATTCGATGTTGCGGGGAAGACAGGCACAACGTCTCGCTATATCGACGCGTGGTTCGTTGGGCTCGTCTCCGATGAAGCGAGCGTCATGTGGGTGGGCAACGATGTGAACACAACTCTGGGCGCGGGACGTTCAGGGAGCGGACTCTGCGCGCCGCGATACGCCGACTACTTGCAATCGACACGCCGCGACACGCCACCCAAGCCCTTTATCGAAACCTTCGATCAAAGCCAAATTGTACGTAAGTCTTTTTGTCCCGCGACGGGGCTTCTTTCACGCTTTCCCGGTGCGTGTGAAAACGAAGTCCAAGACCAAGCGTTCATCTCAGGCACCGAGCCGACTGAACTCGACCCCTCGGGCGCACCCGTCGAAGTGCCAACAGCTCCCACTGACCCGATAGCACCGACAGACACCCAGGCTCCAGCCGAAGACGTTTTGGGAATTACCCCGCAGAAACCGCCTGCACCGCCCGATGGAGTCAATCCCACAACGCCTCCAGAAAATTTGCCGCAAGAAAACCACCCGCAAGTCGAGGGAGAAAATTTATGAGCTGGCTTATGCGTTACCGCGTCCTTCTGCTGATGGGGGGTGCGGCCGCAGTCCTCTTACTCGCGGCGTTCTGGCCCGAGGAAAAAAAACAAGGTGAAGTACAAAAGTATTACAATCACAACGTTGAAAAATTTCTCTCGCTTTCTTATGAAGGCGCGATGGCGTTCGGCGAAAAAGAGAAAGTCGATGTGAGCTATCAAATTTCTCCTGCTGTGCCTCCGTTGAAAGTCAGCGAAACGCTGTATCAAATCGAAGTCAAGCGCTTGACGTCGCCTGAAAAAAAATTGAGTGTAGAGCTTGAAAAATTTTCGCGTGCAAAAGTTTTCTTTGCGAGCGGTTTGGTGCAGACGATGGTGAGCGACTGGGCTCAACTCGACTTCTACTTTGTCATTCCTTACGAGGCGGCGCGTGAGAAAGAATATGGTTTAGAAAATTGTGCGAACAGAATCCAAATCCATTTCAAAAACGACGACCGCGAGTTCTGTGTCGGCACAGCAAGCTATGGCGATGCGCGCCGCTATCTTTTAGATCGAAAGAAAAATCAAATTATCATCGTTCCCGATTATGTCGTGCGTCGTGTGACGAACAATATTCTCGCACAACGTAACGAAGTGCTGCAGCCTTACATTAGCGACGCGATAAACCAAATCGAAGTTAAACTTTCAGAGAGTGCGATGCGCAACCTGCCGACCCTCAAGGCGAAAACAAAGGGCTCCTTCAAACTGCGGATGCTGGTTAAGCGCGACGAAACCAAACCCACACGCGTGTGGTTCGTCGACGAACAAATGGGCATCCGTCCTTCGCATGCAGCAGAATTTGCGCAGCTTCTGACTGCGCTGCGTATCTCGCACCTATTCGCTCTGTCCGCACAGTCGACGCAAGCCTCGCTCGAACACTTAGAGTCTCAAGTGGGATTAATACCAAAGGACGTGCCTACGCTTTCAGGGACAATCGGCATTCAACAAACAGACATAGAAGACACCGTGTTGACGCGCTACGCACTCTTTCCGCCGGGCGTTCGACCCAGTTTGCAACCCGCGTTTCAAAAAGATGGCCCTGCACCGCGCCCGCGCGATTCGCTCGTCATCTCGAGTCAAAATGCGGGTTATCTATCGGCTGATCTTTACCCACGGTTTGAAGCGATCCTCTTGAAGTTTGAAGTCGACTTGAAAACGCCTGCAAAATAAATAAACTAACGCACGACGCGGTAACTCCACCCTGCGAAAATCTTGGGGATGTTGAGCCTCGATGTCTTGAGTCGAAAGAATTGCATATTTTGGAACCCGATAAAAATCCACGGGGAGAGCCAGCGGATGCGATCTTCGATTTCTTTCACTTCTCGCGGTGTGAACGCGGTACGCTCAAGCATCTTGTCCAAACGCGTGTCTTTGAGATACGACCTGTTTCCTCCGATGCCCTGGTTTTTTGAATAGAAAAGCGGAGTCAAAAAATTCTCCGCATGCGGATAATCGGCAGACCACTTCATTAGATAAATCCCATGTGTGCCTATGTTGCTCTCGCGTACCATGCTGGGTAGGTCGACGATACGAAACTCGAGCCGGATGCGAAACTGGCGAAAGAGAGAGCGCATGTACTCCGCAATGAGTAGGCGTTCCTTATCGCTCAATGTGAAGAGAGTCACGGTTTCCACTTTCTGAGGTAGCTTGAAATCGCCCGCTTCCGGGAAGCCAGTCTGCGGCGGTGGAGATAAAACCGCTGGCACAGGATAGTCGGCTCCTTCGCAAGCTCCCAAAAGAGTCTTCGCGCAAAGTGATTTCCTATCGAATGCACGGTTGATTGCGCGCCGTAGCGCCGGGTTTGAAAGCGCAGAACCTTCGGGGACGTTGATTGCCGCATAAAGCACGACCAAGTCATACATTGTGTGCGCTTCATAAAGAGGGTTCTCACCCGCAAGGCGTCTGTGCACTCCCAGCGCCTCGTACGCGTCGAGTCGACCTTCGCGGAATGCAAAATACCGCGCAGTCTCGTCGGGCATGACGATGAATTCAATCGGTGGGCTACCGTCGGTTGTCGAAAGGAGAATCCTGTCGCCCGATTGTTCGCTCACGCGATAGCGCGTAAACGGCACAAACTCGTTCTGCGCTTCGTGCTCTGCCGCATGGAAAATCGCACATTGCGGCAGTGTGAGTTTTATTTTCACAAGCTGCCAATCGACAGCGGCGGAACGCGGCGAACTCTTGAGTAGGATTTCAACGCGGTCGGTGCCCAATGCGCGGATGGACTGGACCTGCTCCATAATCCAATTTTGGTTGGCATCGCGCTCGACGCGTGCGAGAGAGTAGATAACATCCCGCGCTTTTGCAGCCCCGGCTTTGAGTGTAATAGTTACTCGCCTTCCTTCTTGAACTTCGCTGGCGGCCAAATCGCGGATGAGGCTGCCGTCTGGAGCGTAGGTATAGAGCCTGGCGTGGAGAAAATTGACAACGTGGGCAGTGGCTTCATCCACGGCTTGCAGCGGATCAAGCACCTCGGCGCGGTACTTGAGTGGGATTGTAATAGTTAGTCCATCTTTGTGGCCGGTTGCAGGGTGGCATGCAAGCCCGACCAAACAGGGCAGAATGAAAATGACAAAAAATAAACGCGTTGTCAGCATCGTGTGTCCATGGACTTCTTTCTTTGCCCCATGGGAGTCAATGCTGAGCGGGAAATGGGACTTGAACCCACGACCCTCTCCTTGGCAAGGAGATGCTCTACCGCTGAGCTATTCCCGCGTTCTTTGCGAATAGTTACTCGCTTTTCCGAGTTGCTAACTCGCCTGTGCGAGCGGTCACCGACCAAGATGGCATCCATGCCAGTCGTCGACCTACGCACCTCGTGTGCGAGCGGAGGGACTTGAACCCCCACACCTTTCGGCACGGGAACCTAAATCCCGCGTGTCTACCAGTTTCACCACGCTCGCTACACAGTAAATCGAAAACTGATGATAGAGAGCAGAAAGTTTATCATTTTTCTTTCTGTCGTCTGACATCCGTCTTCGGACTTCTGTCTGGGCGATCGACGGGGATTGAACCCGCGACACCAGGTGCCACAAACCTGTGCTCTACCAGCTGAGCTACGACCGCCATTTTTGAGCGGTTGTAGCGAAAGCTGGAAGCTGCTGCCCGGAGGGCTTCCGTCTTCGGTGCTACGACCGCCATTATTTTCTTTTTTTTTGTTTTGAGCTTCGCTCAAAACAAAAAAATATTGCGCCACGTGCGCTGTGCGCACGAAGGGAGTCGGTCTGCGCTTGGCCATCCCTGGCCGCGCAGACTTGGCGACATCGTGTCGCCACAAACCCCTGAACCCTCGCTTAGAAGGCTGCGGCTCTATCCAGATGCGAGTGTCGAACTTTTCGAGTTCGGCACTCTCCGTCTTCGGAGCTACGTGCGCTGTGCGCACGAAGGGAGTCGGTCTGCGCTTGGCCATCCCTGGCCGCGCAGACTTGGCGACATCGGGTCGCCACAAACCCCTGAACCCTCGCTTAGAAGGCTGCGGCTCTATCCAGATGCGAGTGTCGAACTTCTCGAGTTCGGCACTCTCCGTCTTCGGAGCTACGTGCGCTGTGCGCACGAAGGGAGTCGAACCCCTGACCCGCAGCTTAGAAGGCTGCTGCTCTATCCAGCTGAGCTACGTGCGCCTTTCGGGATGATTGGATTTGAACCAACGACCCCTTGCTCCCAAAGCAAGTGCGCTACCACTGCGCTACATCCCGGTCTGACGGCTAAACAGGCGACTGAATCACCTTGTCAATTGCATCGGTGTATCCCCGTATGAGCTTGGGGGTCAATTCCCCCAACGCGCGGCGAAGCCATCGTCCACACCCTGAAAGAGCTTGGCACGCTGACTCTAAACGCCGGGAAAGCATAGATTATGAAGAACGCCACACCGCAATGGATGGCAGTCGATGCGATGAGCGGAGACTATGGGCCCGCGCCCTTAGTCGCTGGGAGCGTTCAAGCGGCACGCGAACTGGATGCACACGTTGTCCTTGTCGGCGATGAAAAATTACTCCAAGCGGAGCTCAAACGGCAGGGCTTTGAAGCGGAAAACATACGCATCGCTCATGCGTCCGACATCATTACGATGGACGATGCCCCCGCAATGGCAGTCCGGCAAAAAAGGGACGCATCTGTCAACGTCGCCGCAAAGCTCGTAGCGCAAAAGGAAGCGTTGGGATTCTTCTCTCCCGGCAATACCGGGGCCTCGATGGCGGCGGCTCTTGCGCACATGGGGCGTTTACCTGGGGTAAAACGTCCAGCGATTGCGACACCGATTCCACGCGAAGACGGCACAGCAACCGTCCTCCTTGATTCGGGTGCAAATGTCGACTGCAAGAGCGAATACTTAGTCCAATTTGCAATCATGGGCGAAGTCTATTCGCGTGAAATTATGGGAATTATCAATCCCAAGATTGGGCTTGTATCGAATGGCGAGGAAGACACAAAGGGGAACGAGCTCACATGCGACGCGCTCAACCGACTAAAAAAATTGCCTTACGATTTTGTCGGCAACATCGAAGGCCGCGACCTTTACGGCACCGGCAAACCCGTGCACGTCGCGGTGTGTGACGGTTTTGTTGGCAACGTTATCTTGAAATCGATCGAGGGGCTTGCTAAGACAATTTTTTCGAGTCTCAAGAAAAATATCAATGCGTCGGCAATAGCGCAAGGGGGAGCACTTCTCATGAAGCCTGCATTTGTCGCCGTTAAGAACCGCATGGATTATACTTCGTATGGCGGAGCCCCGCTTTTGGGTGTCGATGGCCTGTGCATGATTGGGCACGGTTCGTCGAATGCGCGTGCAGTTTTCAATGCTATCCGCGTGGGGCTCGAGTTCGGGCAAAGAAACGTCACAGAGCGCATCGCAGAAAATATAAAGAGGTTCGGTTAAATGCAAATTTCACTTTTGAGGTCCAAAGTTCATCGCGCAGAAGTCACCGAAGCGAATCTATTTTACGAAGGCAGTCTGACATTGGACGAAGAGCTCATGGATGCGGCGGGGCTTTTGGAATACGAGAAAGTCCACGTCGTCAACGTCAACAACGGCTCGCGCCTCGAGACCTATCTTATCAAAGGTAAGCGCGGATCGAAAGAAGTCTGTTTGAACGGCGCCGCAGCACGGCTGGGGCACAAGGGCGACAAGGTCATCATCATCGCTTATGGTCAACTGACTCTCGACGAAGCAAAAACCTTTCAACCTAAAATTGTTCTTTTAGGTGAAGGCAACGTCATCGAGAAAGTCTTGCCGGTGACTTGAGAAATACCATTGTGAAAGCTTTAGACCACAGTCACTGAAATAATCTGGTCGTCTTTTTGAATTGCATTCACGACATCCATGTCGTGCGTGCGGCCGAAGACAGTATGCACGCCGTCTAAGTGCGG
>CAUJII010000183.1 GCA_963205035.1 Spirochaetota bacterium | reverse complement strand
AGACGGGCGATTGCAGCGTTCTCGTCGTAATCGAGTTTCTCTGCCGCAAAAAGCATTTGCCAGTTGAAACTATCCTTGTATTTGTTTTGCCAATACCAAATCGCCGCACGGCCATAGCGAGCACGGCGCTGCCTGAATATATATTCACCGTATGAAATATCTTGCTTAACGCCCTTTAACGTCCCCAAGCGGCCAATCGCATCGTAAGTCGCTAAATCGTGCACAATCGCACGGTTGCGCCCCTCGCGCGTTTTTTCAGACTCGAATTGTTTATCATAAACCACTTTCTTGAGGAATTCAAACGTGCCTTGCGAGAGGTTGCCTTGGTTGGTCGTATAGACATATTTCGAGCAGGCTTGTGCGGATAAGACGAGGAGAACTGCACACAGCGCGGTTACCCGCTTCGATGAGAGAGCTTTGCGTAGCATTATCCCAGCTTTAGCAAGACTTATCGCTGACAAGCTCTTTTGAAACGACTCCCTGTGTTAACTCACCTGATTTTTTCCGCACCTGCGCAGAATTCCGAATTGTGATTGAATCGCTGCCGTTACGTTTTGGAATGGTTTATGGAATTCGTTGCGTCAATTCTCGTCATAGCTTCGTGCGCTGCACTCGTCTTGCTGCTGAACTATTACCGTCGTCTCTTGAACGATGGCAGAAGAGAATATCCCCGCGACGAACTCATCTACGCGCATAACTTCATTCTGAACGAATGGCGGCGACTGACTGCGGGCGATGCCGCTTTCCATTATATGGCTCTTGCAGTCGGCGTTCTCTTGGGCTACATGCTGAGTTATACGGGCGGCGTCTATGGCGAGCACTATGAAAGTTTTCTTTTTCACTCGGCAGTCATTCCCGGCCTCTGGTTTATAGGCCAACCGTATCTCAAAGACAAGGCAGAAGAACAAGAGTGGCCGACGGTGTTGCGAAAATTTATCGAAAACGACAAGGCTTTTTTCTTTGGGCTTTCGTGCACCATTGCAGGGCAAGCTCTCGTCGCCTATGGTTTCTACCACGCCCTGAGTTTTCTCTGGGTTTTCTTGAACGCTGTCGTTATCGTTGGGCTTTGCTTGTATTATTTTATGAAGCATGAGAAGATCGCCGAAAAAGGCGGAGTGCCCGATCGCGCGCGCAAAGAAAATAGAATTTAGATGAGTAGCATACAACAGAACCAACAATATATTCTCTTTCGAGTCGCCGGCGAAACCTATGGCGTAAGCGTCATCGATACACACGAAGTGATCCGCTTCAAAGAGCCGCGCCGCATTCCGCATGCGCCGAAGCATATTTTGGGAGTGATCAATCTACGCGGTCAAATTATTCCGGTGGTCGGCTTGCGCGAGCGTTTCTCTGTCGAGAGCATGGCACCGAATGAAGAGACGCGTGTAATAGTTATTACATTTGAAGGCAAACTTACAGGCTTGGTTTGCGATGCCGTCGAGCGTGTCGTCACGATACCTGCCGAGAATATCGAAGAAAGCGCAGAGTATCAAAGAAGTAAATCCGTCAGCTCTATTCGGGGTGTTGCGCACTTAGACGAAACCGACAGCGTTGTTTTTCTCTTGGCACTCGAGACGCTCCAAGAAGAAATCGCGCTCGATAGCGCAACCCCGTGATGTCGCCAAGCGACGCGGCTTTTTTAGAAGACACTTACAAAGAAGCTTTTTACGCAGCGGGGAATTCAGACCCCAACCCTGCCGTGGGTGCGCTCGTCGTAGATTCTCATGGGCAAGTCTTGTCGCGGGGATTTACTCATAAGGCCGGGTTTGCGCATGCAGAACGGCATGCATTGAGCCTTTTGCCAGAGCGCGATTTGAGTGGTACGACTCTTTTTGTGACGCTGGAGCCGTGCTGCCACTTCGGACGCACTCCCCCCTGCACCGACATTATTCTCGAAAAAAAAATCTCGCGTGTCGTTGTAGCGCAAAGAGATTTTGCCGCCGAAGTTGCGGGCCGCTCCATTGGTCTCTTGCGCGAAAAAGGAGTCAGCGTGGATTTGGCCCCTGAAGAATTTTTCTACCGCGAAAAATTTTTCACGACAGCACCCTTTTTTTTTGCTCGCAAGACGATGAGGCCGCGCGTCACTTTGAAGTGGGCGCAGACATCAGACGGCAAGATCTCTCCGCAAGGGCGCGCGTCGCAAAGAATTAGCGGCGCCTTAACTGAAGAGCTGACGTCGCTTATGCGCTTTGCGCACAAGCTGACGATTGCTTCGCCGGGAACGGTGAAATTCGACAAGGCGCGTCTCACCGTGCGCCCCTTTGAGTCGGCGCATATTTTTTCCGGGCGCGGTTTAAGCGCCGCGATGCAAATTTTTTTAGAGCGTCAGCATAGAGCGCTTGCTGATTTTTTCTCGAAAAGTACCGAGGAAAACACAATCCGTGCCCCCCAGCGGCACTTCCTTCTCCCTGAATGGACGAGCGAAGAAGATGATGCTTTCCGCTCGTTTCAAAACTCTTTGGGAGGACTCACATCGTTTCACAAATTTCCTCACAGGCTGTGGGAGCTTGATTTCTCCCACACATTTTCGGCAGCGCTTGAAGAAATTCGCGCACAGGGGTATAATTCCGTCTTCATCGAGGCAGGGCCGTCTTTTTCTGAAAAAATGCTGGAGCACAATTTTGTCGATGCCCTACTCGTTTACCGCTCGCGCACGAATACTGCCGAAAGTCTTTGGGGCGAGGCGGGGCGTGGCAATTCCGCAAGTCTTGCGTTAGCCGATGGTGGCGAGAAACTCGAAGGGTACCGAGTGCTGGAGCGCGCCGAATTTCCCGAAGACGATATTTTCCTTTTTACGAAAGAGGATTAGTCTGCCATGGCATGGGTCGACATTGTGATTCCTGCGTTTGGTAGGGAGAAACTTTTGGAAGAGGCCGTGCGCAGTGTTCAGCAGCAGACCTTTGAAGACTGGCGTCTCTTCATTGTTGACGACGGATCTGCGACCCCGCTTCGCTGCGACTCTTTCGCGCATGACAAGCGCATTGAAATTATTCGCTTGGAGAAAAATAGCGGCCCGGCATTTTCTCGCAATCAGGGCGCGTCTCGGGGAGATTCTCCCTTCATTGCTTTTTTAGACAGCGATGATTTGTGGCTACCTCAAAAACTCGAATTGCAGTTGGAACTCTTCAAGGACGACCCCTTATTGCAGTGGGCACACACGAACGAGGTTTGGTTTAGAAACGGCGCACTGGTGAGGCAAAAACATATTCACGCAAAACAAGGCGGTCAGTTTTTTTCGCGTGCATTGGAACGCTGCCTTATTTCCCCCTCGGCTGTCATGCTGCGGAGGATTTTTTTTGAACAAAGCGGCGGCTTTAACCCGGCGTTTAGGCTTTGCGAAGATTATGAATTCTGGTTGCGTCTCTTGCTGGTCAATCCGGTGGGTTTTGTGAAAGACGCAGCAACCGTCAAGCGCGCTGGAGAATGGGAGCAGTTAAGCTCTTCGCGGGAAATCGATCGCTACCGTGTGCTTGCTCTCCACAGACTCTGGCGGAATGCGCCGCGCACACTCTCTTCTGAAGAAACAATTCTTCTTTTGGAGGAGGCTATGCGAAAAACAGAACGGCTCGTGAAGGGCGCACAGAAACACCGAAATAGAAAACGCTTAGCGACATATCAGGCTTGGTTGACTTTGTTTAAGACGCTGCGCACGCGGCCCATGCGGCGGTCGTCGTGAGAAGATTCCAAGTATTGCGGAGCGTATTCCAAGACAATTTCTTTGAGCTCGCGGCGGCGGTTAGGGTCGGCGCCTTCCCAAAGCGAATCGCAAAGATCGACGATTTCAAACGCCGCTTCGCTGTGGCGGTCTTTGAGAAGCGCAATTTGCAAGTGCGTGATAGCTGCGTTAAAGAAAGCTTTATCCCACTCTTTTCGAGGTAACGCCAAGACGCGTGTCTTGCCGACGTATGTCTCAATCGGAGCATAGAGTGCGTCGCGTTCGGTGTAACCGAGTAGACGACTAATCCCTTCGGCGTTGTATTCACCAAGCGAGCGACCCAACTGCCGCAGAAGAATTCCATAGTTCAAATGATAGAGCGCAGAGAATCGCGTGCGCCGCCAACGAAACGCCGACGAATTGGCGGGAGTAAGATCTTTCAAATACTGCCCCAAGTCTTTTTCAAATTGCCGCATTTGAGTCAAGAGACGCGTGCCTTCTTTCAAGATGTCTCGATTTCTTGAAGGCAATGACTCGACTTCGATTTTAAGGTACAACGCGCCCAACGTCAAGTAGTCGTTGACGTTTTCGAGTCGCCGTCTGTCTTCAAAACCGCGCTTGAGAGCTGCACGCGCCTTTTCTCTCGCACCATTGTGGAGTGCAAGCTGTGCATACCGCAAAGCAGTCAGAGGGTTGTGCGGTTCGATTTCTCTGGCGTGCTGCAATTTTTGTGCAGAACGTGCGAAATCCCCCTCGTGTCGATAGCGCTCCGCCTCAATCAAATACTCCTCTGCACTTTTCGTATCATTCGAGCGAGAGCCGGTTGGTATTGCAATAAAGTATTGCCTCGAAACCATCGAGAACTGACCACGGATTGTCGCAACGCGTCCCGAAAAAACCGTATCAGAAATCGAATCGATCTCGCCTTCTGCGATGAGGAGAGCCGCCTTATCACGAACATGGTCGCGCTCGCGTTTGACGATATAAACTTTCATTCCGGGGTATATGTGCGCTTGGTTGTCGATAGCCGCATTCACAACCGTCAGGCGCGCATCATAACCCATCACTTGTTTAGGCGGTCGTGAGTTATCAATCCCTTTTGTGTTAATCTTTCCGATGAGAAGCGCTGGGATCGAGGAAAAATCGCCGTAGCTGCGAAAGATATGAAGGGGATAGACCTCGGCCCATGCGAGAGTCGGCAAAAAGATACTCAAGCTCAAAAACAATGCACGCATGATTATGTCTTATTATCGGGTATTTCTTCGTGCGGCATGAGGGGGAAACGCGGCTACTTAAGCCGGAAGCAGATGTTCGATGGGTGGTGGGTCGTTTGGGTTATCCACCATCCAAAAGGTGATACTTTCCTCTACAAAACCTGCATCTGAATGCCACTCCGTCGTGAAACCTGAATAGTTAATCGAAAAGAAGCGGCGAATGGCGCGTCGTGTCGGCTTTAGCCAAAGTTTAATCAACCCGTAAATCAAGAGTGAAACACTCACCCGAAGCGTCGCGGCCACAAAATGCAGCGTATCATACTCCACGCCCGAAAAACGCGTCGTCACGATGTCATAAGTCTGTTCTGGACAATTATTATACTGCTTTGTGACTCCGCGCCGCATGGGCCGCCGCATTTGAATCCTCAGGTACCTTTCAGAAAATTGCATGATCTCACGTCGCGACTGACGCCACAGCATGGCTTCTTTTTTCGGCAGACTCACACTCGTGACTAATGGTTTCTTTTTCATATTCTCTCCCTCTATATATTAAATACCCAGAAAGTTACTTTTTTTCTCATTTTTTCTGAAAAAAGTAAAAATTTCGGAAAAAAAATGTCGTTTTTGGAAAAAAATCGACGATACAGCATTGTGAATAGTTAGTCGCTGAAAGCAAATCTCGCACCCGCACCTTCACTTTACAAGACCACTCCAAAAAAAATCCGCTAAAGAACATGCCTTACTTCACCTCAGCGCAGAGCGAGCTCTATTACCGCGTCTATGGCAAAGGCGGCACCGCGCTTTTCTTAGTACACGGTTGGTACCAAACAGGCACGCAAGCATGGCGGAACCTCATCGCACATCTGAGCCCTCGCTACACCATTTTCGTGCCCGACCTCATGGGGCATGGCTTTAATCTCAAAATGCCACGCGACTTTTCGACTCGACTTCAAGAAGACGCGCTTGTGGTATTTATCCGTTTTACGAAAAAGAAATACAGGTTGCGAAAAATCTTCGTGGCGGGACACTCATACGGCGCATTCGCTGCGCTGGGCGTCGCGGCGCGCTACCCAAAAGACATCGATGGAGTGATTGCGCTTTCAGCGGTCGATGACTATGAGCCCTACCGAACACAGTTTCGCGCTCTGCTAAAGGTCCCTCTTTTTTTGACACGCATCTTCTATCGCATACCCGCGCTTTGGGGTGGGTTTCCTTACGGTGACCGTTTGCAGTTTTATGGTCAGCACCTGCCCGAGCTTATACCGGGGCGACTCGAATATGCGCGTCTTAAGAACAAGCTTCTCCCTTTAGAAAATGCTCGCCGGTATATGCGCTCTTTTCTGCACGCAAAAATCGACTGGCCAGAAAAGCAACTTACCACGCCCCTCCTTTTGATTTATGGAGCAAACGACGCTTTGACGCCTGTGTCGTGGGCGAAGCGAATTCTTCCCCACTTCAAGAAGGCGGTGGTCCACACCGTGGACGGTGTGGGGCATAATGTCCAGATTACGGCACCCGAAGCGGTTTCTCGCCACCTTCAGAATTATTTGGGGGCGTGGGCCAAATCAGGTGGGGCCACGGCGAAAAATTTTGCCGCCTCTTAGGATGAATACATCGAAAATCACGAGCAGGTTGCAAACCGTTATGCGAGGCTTTTCTAAAAGGAAAAGCCGGCGCTCGTGATTTTCTATAGCCCGTGAGGGAAAATTTTTCGCAGAGCACAAGAACCCCACCTGATTTGACCCACGCCCTTTTTTTAGAAAGTAGTTTGCGCTCTAAACGCTAATCGAAAAGCATGTACCATGTTTCGATTACTTGCTCTTACTCTCACCTCGTTTCTTTTTTTCGCCGCCTGCAACAAAGATAGCGATTGGATTGACCGCTACAAAAGGTCGGAGCGTGCGGATATCGATCTTTTTCTCATCCCACAAAAATACGCTCTGTTAGAATCGAGCTGGATTAAGAAAACCTCGCCCGCCAGTTTCGATAAGGCACAGCTTGCGTCGGCGCTTGCCCGCTACGGACGCAGCTTAGAAGACCTCAAGAGAAATCCCAAAGTGGAATATAAAGAAGAAGGTAATGTGGTACACCTCAAGGTGGGCCCCATTTCACACTCGACTGCGTACGATTACGATACTGCCATACCGCTTTTATTTTCGGGGAAATGGTTTGAACCCGGCCAATACAGCGACACTGTTTACCAACAACATATCGCTCCCACACTCGCGAAAGCGATTGGCGTCACCGCACCAGCGGGCGTTGAAGTGGAGGCGTTACCCGTGAAGGTCGCGACCGGTGAAAAACCCGAAATTGTCGTTGTCGCAGTCATCGACCAGGGTGGCATGAACTTGCTCGATACGCACAAGACCGCTGCGCCGCGTATCTTTGCTCTCATGCAGAAGTCGGCGAACTATACGAACGCGCATGTGGGCCACCTCGACTCACACACAGCGGTGGGGCACATGGCGATTGGCACAGGAGCGTTTCCTGCCAAGAGCTCTGTCATCGGCAATACGTTTTTTTCTATGGAGCGCAAGAATGGAAAGTCGCATCTCTTAAAATCTGAAATTTACGCAGGCAAAGACGAAACAAAAGTAAATCCGGCAGAGCTTAAGGCCGAGTCTCTCGCTGACGTTTTGAATATAACGAACAAGGGCAAGAGCGTGGTTGTTTCTCAGTCTTATGCGCTACGCGCCTCGATTGGCATGGGCGGGCATGGCGCCCAACTTGCGCCGGCGGAATTCGCAAGTCAAGTCCGCGCCAACAATTTCATCTATTGGCTCGACCCTTCGCAGTCGCGGTGGATTACCGACACACGTTATTACAGCCTCCCTGCGGTTGCGAAGGCCGCAGATGTTCTTCTCAATTTCATCAAATATTATCCACAGGGCTACAACAGCTATGTGATCCGCGACCGCAAAGAAGCGCGCTCGAATTGGGGTGTGATGATGGCAACCCCTGCCGAAACGCAACTCGAAGGCGAGCAGATGCGCGCCATCGTGCAAGAAGAAATTTTGAATAAAAAGAAGGCTCTCGATGGCATGACGGATTTAGTTTATATCTCGTTCAAATCGGCCGATGCGGTGGGGCACCAGTTTGGTTATTACTCCCTCGAAGCGCGCGAAACGCTCAAGACAATCGACGAACAAATCGGTAAGCTCGAAGATTTTCTCACGAAAAATTATGGCGACAAGTTTGTTTTGGTCTTAACCGCCGATCACGGCTGCGCCCCGCTGACTGAAATTTCTGGCGGGCAAAGACTCACGATCGAAGAGGTGATTGACGACATCGACACGCTGCTACCAAGCGACGTGCGGCAAAACCACTCGCTCATCCAGTTTATGACAGTGGGCCAGATTGCTCTCAACCACGACCTGATGAAAGCGCACAACATCACAGAGGAGCAAGTGCGGAACCGACTCCTCGCTATCCAGGTAGACGGTCAGCCTTTCTTTCGCCGTGTCTTGAATCGCCAGGACCTTCGGCTTGCAAAGAAATAAGAATCCTCGCGCACGCTTTACCGCCGGGATTCTTTTTACCGTTCTGGGGGCGTTGGGGTTTTCGGCAAAAGCCATCTTCGCAAAATTGAGCTATCGCTACGGTATCGACGGCTTTGCGACTCTCACCTTGCGGATGTTTTTTGCGCTGCCCTTTTATGCCGGCCTCTTTGTGTATTTCTACCGCAAGCAAGATGCGCCGACGCGAACGGAGTTCAACCGCGACTTGGGACTCATTGCGCTTGTCGGGCTTTTTGGCTATTATCTCGCAAGCTGGTTTGATTTTGTCGGGTTAGAATATGTCTCCGCCGGATTTGAAAGACTGTTACTCTTTATCTATCCCACTTTGGTGCTCTTCATTTCGCTCGTCTGGCTCAAGATCCGTCCCGGCAAAAAAGAAATTATTGCGCTGGCGATAACGTACGTCGGCATTGGCGTCGCATTCCGCAGCGAGGCGCAAAGCTCGGGGCCACGTGCTCACATCGGCGCGCTCTACATTGTGGGAGCAGCGATTACTTACGCCGTATATCTCGTCGCGACCGAAAAACTTTCTGAAAAATATTCGCCGCTGGTCTTCACAAGTTTTGCGATTTTAGTGTCGGCGGTAGTTATTCTTCTTCACGCGTGGGTGACGGGAGAAAAACTCTTGGGATATCCGGCGCCGGTTTATTGGTACGCCCTTTTCATGGCGATCTTTTGTACAGTCGTGCCTTCGCTTTTCGTCGCGCAGGGAATCCAATACATCGGCTCAAACCGCGCTTCGATCCTGAGCATGATTGGCCCCATCATGACGATTTACATGGCGTACGCGTTTTTGGGAGAAGAGATTACGTGGATTCAAAGCATCGGTACGCTCTGCGTTATCGCAGGGGTGACGCTCTTATCGGTTAGAAAGACAAAGAATGCAAGTGAATGAAATAATTCGAGGCGCTCTTGCCTATGAGAAATTTGCGATTGCGAAACTCATTAGTCTTTTCGAGTCGGGGTCTCCCAAAGACCAACGCGAGTGTCTTTCTGTAGAGAACGCGATTTACGGCGCTACTTCGCGCTCGGCGCTCCTCATCGGTTTGACTGGCGCACCCGGTTCTGGAAAATCGACTCTCATACAATTTTTGATCCGGGAAGTTTTATCGCTCCAAAAAACGTGGCGCGTCGCTGTTGTGGCTGTCGACCCTTCGAGCCCTGTCTCGGGCGGTGCGCTTCTCGGCGACCGTACTCGGGTGCACTTCGATAACGAAGAGCAGACTTTTTTTCGTTCGCAGGCTTCCGATATGGATTTGGGAGGGATTGGTCGCAACACGTTCCGTGTGTGTCGGATTCTCAGGCGGCTCTTTGATCTGGTGCTCGTCGAGTCGGTCGGCGTGGGGCAGAGCGAAATTGAAATTGCGCGCTTGGCGGATTCGACGCTCTTGACGCTTCAGCCTTTCAGCGGCGATCAGATTCAGTTTATGAAGTCGGGGATCATGGAAGTTCCGCAGGCTTTTGTTATCACAAAATGCGACGCAGAAGACTTAGCGGCACGCAGTCTTCATCAACTGAGAGCGTCTCTCAATTTCTTACAGCGCATCGACCGTGAAGTGAACCCTGTCCCCATTTTTCAAACAAGCTCGGTGCGCCAAACGGGGTTCGTCGAGCTCGCAGAATTCGTAACGAATGCGTCGGCTCTTTCAGAAAGAGCCGACATCGAGCGCGATAACTATTTCTTGCGCAAAGAAATCCGTTATTACTTTGGCGAATGGGGTCTCAAGAAACTCGAAGAGAGTTTGCACCTCGCAAAAGAGAAGAGTTTTGAAGCGCGGCGCATTCAGATTTTGAGCGGTTTGAACACGGGAGAATTTTTATGAGAGAGTCTCTGAGTTTTGAAAAATTAGCGCGCCGCTTTGGAAACTTCTGGGCATTGACCGACGCTTCGGGAGAAATTCCAACGGGAAAAATCACGGTGCTGACGGGCGAGAATGGCTCGGGCAAATCGACGCTCCTTCTTATTTTGGCGGGCATCTTGAAACCACACAAGGGCAGTATGCAGGAGTCATGGAAAAACCACGCGCACCTCGTCGCACACCATACTATGGCGTACGCCGATTTGTCGCTTGAGGCCAACTTGAGGCTTGCGGCTATTCTCGCAAAAAGAAATATCTCAGAAATTTCTGCGGCTCTCGATTACTGGCAGATTGCCGCGCTCCAAAAGAAAACTCTGCGCACACTTTCACGCGGCCAACTGCAACGCTTTTTGCTCGCGCGAGCGACGGTCGTGAAATCCCCCGTGCTCTTGCTCGACGAACCGTTCACGGGCTTAGACAGCGCAAGCGAGAAACGGTTAGCCGATTTTATTATCTCTCAAGCAAACGCAGGTCACACGGTTCTTTTCTCAGAGCATCAACACGCGCGCGCGAGGGATCTATCGCACAAGACGCTCCACATGGAGAGAGGAGTGCTGAAGCAATGAAGACTTTTCTTGCACTGGTTGTGAACGAGCTGAAACTCTACTCTGCGCAGCGAGGTCTCTACTTTGCTTTTATCTTGGCGCTCTCGCTCATCGCAGTCTTTCGCTTTGGAATCCCCGTCGACGGGCAATCGACTACAATGCTCGAAATTTTTCCTTCTGCGGCATTTCTCATTGCGGTGTTGCAACTGCTCCTCATGGCGGTGAGCTGGGAGAGCGACCAATACGCGTACCGCTATTACGCAATGAGCGGCACATCGCTCTCCTACCTCTTCTTTGCAAAGTCTGTCGTAACGTTTCTCACGCAGCTTCCGCTCTGGATTTTTTGCATTTCTGCATTCCTCATTTTTTTTCCCATCGACACACCGCCCACTGTGCGTATCTTCGCGCTCTACTGGACGTGCATTCCATTAGCGTTAGCGCTCTCGCCGGCAGGGCAACTCATCGCGGCCATTTCGCAACACAGCGCACAGAAAAACTTTCTGGCGATAGCGCTCTTCCTGCCGCTATGCTTGCCGGTCCTCATCGCAGCGACCGGGCGCGTCTCCGCAATCTTTGCTGGACTCGACACGTTGCGCTACGATGCGCTTCTCCTTGCGGCGGCGGCACTTTTTTGGGGTGCAGGCAATCTTCTTTTTGGCTTCCTGTTCGAAGAATAAGCCGAAGATAAGATATGCCACACTTTAAGGTGGAGCTATACCATTTTCTATCATTCACTCGAATTGTAGTAGTTATTACACTTTTCCCTCTGATTTTGCAGACACAACCCCTTTCGGCAGCACCCCGAAGCGAAGAATTGCAATACTATAAAGAAGAATTCAATGCACGTTACAAGTATCCCGTCTACGATACGCTCTTTGAAAAGATCGTCTGGGAGCGGAAGGTTTCACACCTTGTGATGGAAATCCACCTGGACGAATACCGCGTGACTCTCCTCATGATGGAGGAGTATCCTTTCAACTACAAGGCACAAAATTACCCTATCTATTTTGCGTACCCGACTTTTGGCGAGGCTGCCAAGAAGTTTGAAGCGCTGAATCTTTTCTTACGCAATGAAGGCGTCATGGCGGTGGGCCTCAAAGGAAGCCAAATTATCCACGAGCGTATTTTGGTCACACCGGTGGGCAGCAGCAAGGCGCGGCCCTCTTTAGAAGACGAACCCGGCAAGAAAGATACAGACCCGATTCTGACACGCGAAGATTTACCACACCGCATTCCGCTCCGAAATACTTTACCTCTCTACAAATAATCCCGACGTAACTCCATGCGAGAAAAAAAGACTCTCACGCGCAACGCCGTGGGGTGGGGTTATGTCGAGAATGCAATCACGCAAAAAGAGAAAGACGCTATCTTAAAAAACTTTTCAGAAGTTTTGAATATCGAGAACTTGAGAAATCCCACAATCCTAACCGCCGAGAGTATTACTCTCACACCTGCGCGTGTGGAAGTTCCAAAAAATCTGGAGCGGGTCGTTCACCAGACGCACCACGAAAGACTGTTGCACGCTGTCGGCCGCAGCTTCCGCGACTTGGCGAAACTGCGAGAGACAAAGCCGCTCGCCGCACCCGATGCCGTGGCGCACCCTCAAAACTTAACCGACCTGGAAAACGTTTTAGAATGGGCGTATAAAAACAAGTTTGCGCTGATTCCTTTTGGTGGCGGCTCAAGCGTTGTCGGCGGAGTAAACCCCGAACGCATGGATCCGTTCGAAGGAATTATTTCTGTCGACCTGCAAGGTATGCAGCGCGTCTTGAGTGTGAGTCGGGCGGAGCGCGTGGTGCACGCAGAGGCTGGCATCCTGGGGCCTGCTCTCGATCTTGCTCTCCAAGGGCACAAGCTACACACACGTTACTCGCCTCAATCGTTTCACCATAGCACGCTCGGAGGTTGGGTCGCCACTCGCGGTGCGGGCCACAACAGTACGGTCTTTCAAAAAATTGAAGACAGGGTGCAGTCGGTCGCAGGCATTCTTGCCGATGGGCGTAGGTTTGAAACGCGCCCGCTGCCGGCGACGAGCATTGGCATCGACCCGCGTTCTTACTGGGCGGGAAGCGAAGGCATCTTGGGCTTTCTTACGGATATCCGTTTGCGCGTTTACGCTCTTCCCGAACACCGTGGGTTCCGTGCGCTGGAATTTTCTACATTCCAACAAGCCTTAGACGCTGCGCGAGAAATCGCCCAAAGCGAAATCTTCCCGATTCAGTTGCGTATTTTAGACGAAGCAGAAAATGCACAAACTGCGCGGCTCGCAGGACTCGACGCCACAAACAAAGCGCTCCTCATTTTAGGCGACGAGTCGACGCTGCCTTGGGTAGAAACTCGCCTCGAGGTGTGTGTCTCCATTGCAAAGAAATACGGCGGAATAACAAACAAAAACTCTTCGCGGCTCTTGAGAGAATGGGTGCGCCTCTTTTTTAGACAGCCATATATTCGAGATTTTCTCATGGAACACCACACGGTAGTCGACACCTTCGAGACGGCAATTCCTTGGGAGAAGGCATATACGTTTTACCGCCAAGTGCAGCAGGCGACAAAAGACGCGCTTCAAAAAAATTGCGAAAAGGGCCACGTTGGTTGCCGCGTAACGCATGTTTATAGCGACGGCCCGTGTCTCTATTTCTCGTTTTACGGGCCCGGTCAAAAGGGACGGCTCACCGAACAATGGGGAGCCATCAAAGACGCGGCCAGTGAAGCCGTTGTGTCGGGCGGCGGAACGATGAGCCACCACCATGCCATGGGGCGCGACCACGCACACTTTGCAAAGCGCGAACTATCCGCGGTCCACCGCAAGGCGATAGGCGACTTGAAGCATTCTTTAGACCCAAAAGGAATAATGAATCCGGGGCTGTGGCTGAGTGACGAAACTACGCCGTAATTACAGGCGGTTCGATCACGGGTTCAGGTTTATCCCATCCCGAAAGTTTTTTTACCTCGGACCATTTTTCCTGCACTTGCAGCTTGCTATATTTCTCGGTGAAGACCGCCTCGTTGTATGCAAGCGTCGCGTCGTCGGGAAAGAAGCTGCGCGCTGTAGAAAAAATTTCCGCAGCCTCTTCATAGCGGTGCAGCTTGTGCGCATAGATACCCGCTTCGTTCAAGACTGCGGCGTCACGGGGGTGCTCCGCCATGAGAGAAGCAATTTCACTCCACGCATCGTCGTGCATGCCGCTCAAAAAAAGTGCTCGGGTATAAAAGAGTCTCTGCGCACGCTCGCGCCGAAAGACGCCAAGAGTTGCAAAGCAGCGGACGGCTTCGTTGAATTGCTGCGTGATGCAAAAATATTTGAAATAGAGAAGTCGATAGCGAAGCACCGGGCGAGGCGCGCCTTCAAAAAGCCACGCGTGGGCATTTTTTTTATCGAGCACCGAATGGATTTTGGCTAAGGTCTCTTCGTCCCAATCGGATTCTTCAAAAATTTCTGGATTGGCTACGGCAAACAAGGCTTCTTTTTCGGTTTGTATTTTTTTTTCAGAAAGCCATCGGCGGAACTTTTCAGTCTTGTTGCTGTTCAAAAGTTTTTGCCACCGCTTGGGATTCAAATAGCGTTCGAGGGTTTGCAAATTCAAGCGGTACAAACCTTCTTGGTATGTGTGACTTTCGGAGGCTTGCTTATAGATACTACGTACAGGGAGCTTTTGCGCGAGTTCCAATTCATAAACACAATGGAGTTCAGTGGGCAATATCTTCGACATCTCATCCCATTTTTCGGGCGTAATTTTTGGTTCGGTATAGAGCGCGAGCGCACACGCAAATTCTGGATTCGACCAATCGGCGAGAGACGGCACATTCTTCACGAGAAGAGCGTGGCCCACAACGTCTTGGAAAAGAAAACAGATGAGATCTTTTTGTCTTTGCGGCATCTGCGCATGGCTCGCCACCTTGAGAGCCATCGAGCGATAGCGTTCGTCGCCTGCATGCCACAGAACGAGCGCAGCGAATGCGCCATGAACCGCCACCCCTGCCGCCGTATCACACGGCTTCACCACTTCGTCGAGATTGAAAGGTTGTACTTTCTCGGGGTGTGCCACGCGTTCGATGCGACCCCACTCGTCGAGCGCGAACGCCATCAGAAGTTGATTAATTTTTGCTTCAGGGGAATTTCTCTCGTAAACCCCCTGTGTCCAAGGACTTGCCATATCGCCCACCATAAACTTCTCGCGGTGCACGCGGGGAGCGGGGTTTTCTTGGGACTCATTCGCCTCTTCCATTGGCTGAATTTCGTCGGGTGAAACAAAACTCAACTGACCCCTCTTTCCTTTGCGGATACCGACCACGACCACGATAATTGCGACGAGGAAGAAAAGGAATGCGACGGCGACCAAAATGAGAAGCACGCGGTGCGCATAGAACCACGCTGCAATGTGTGAAAAATCGAGAGACATCTACCTTTCTACTATCGGCAAAATTTTTCGCAAAGCGTAAGAATACCCACCTGATTTATTCCACGCCCGCTTAAACCGAGCGCGCTCTTAAGAATTTGCGCGAGTTCTAAGTCTAAACGCTTACTTACTACATTCGGCATAGACTTTCTCTGCATGTTTTTCAATTTCTTGCCGCTCGCTTGCACCCAACTTGCCCAGCTCCATGTTGATGTTCCAATATCGGCGGGCCAGACGCATTTTCTCTGTGCAGCGCGCCACATCGCCTCGCGGTTTTTCTTTGACCGCTTTCTCGCATTCACAACGGGCACGGGAGAAATCCGCCGCATTATTCTTGGCACTTTCGATTGCCTTCTCGTTGCGGCACGCTGGAGTGAGAAGCAAGAGCATCCCGCATAAAGAGATAAAGTATCGTCTGAAGGATTGAATACGCATGGACCAACGGTTCTCAGGGTGAGGCACGATGTCAACGAGTATGCAGAGTTTTGGATGAGAACTCGTAACCTGCATTGTGTTTGACACTACGCAGAACGCTTTTCTTATCATCGCGCAATGTTCTTGCGATTACTTACTCTCGCCGCGTCTGCTTTCGATGCCACATCCGCTTTCATGGAACGCCTCTTGCCATTTCGCGACAGACTGTATCGGCTTGCCTTGGCGCAGCTTCGCAACACGAGCGACGCCGAAGACGCTGTTCAAGATACTCTCATCAAGGCAGGCAAGAGCGCACCTGTCTTTAGAAACGAGTCGAGCGAATATACGTGGGTCGTCCGCATCCTCATCAACCAGTGCCACGATGTGCAGCGTTCCCGCGAGCGCCGACAGAAACGCGAGGTGAGCGATTCTACAGCAGGCAGCGCAGCGGATACGGTTGCGGATTTTCGAAAGCGTCCCGAAGAATATGTAGAACTTTCTGACATCTCAAAGCATCTAATGGATGCCGTGGATGAACTGAGCACAACACACCGACCACTCATCCTCATGCGCTATTTTGAACAGATGAGCTACGAAGAAATTGCGCAGAGCCTCGAAATCCGCCTCGGCACCGTCAAATCGCGCATGAACCAAGCAAAGACAACCTTACGTGCCGCACTTGAAAAACGCGGCATTCGGGAGGATGTCCTTTGAAATCCAAGAAAACAAAACCGACCAAGTCATCGTCAAAGCCAAACCCCAAAAACGACGAAGCCTTCGAGCATTTGCTCGTGACGCAATTTGAAGCTCTCCGCAAAGAAATCGATGCGTTTATCGCTCGAACACAGAAAAACAGAAAAGTGAGCGGGAAAGAGCTACCTTTCAAGACAGACAAACAGGGCCGCAATATGCCTTGGAAGGCCGGCATTGCAGCGCTCCTCCTCATCGGTGTATCCACCCCACTTCTCATACAACTCAACAAAGACCGTGAAGAGGCAAAAGTCACGCAGGCGTCTGAGAAAATAGAGCACTCTGAAAAAACGCCTCTTAATCAAGAAAATCCTTCCGCGACTAAGAGTGAGGTCACAGCCCAGACGAAAAAATCTGTGCGTGCGAAGGCACGAAAAAGAGCCAGGGCCTCAGCGGCATCGGAAGCGGCCGCACGAAAAAATCCGCCTGCTCAAAAATCTCTCGATGTTGCGGCGTCAAAAAAAGAGGAGCAAAACGGAATTGAACCCCGTGCAAGAAGTCCTTTCCCTGAACCTGCCGCCGCGCCCAAGGACATCCCTGCCAGTGAAAAAGTTGCGGAAGGCTCATCGCAAAGCAGTCCACGGTCGCTGGAATTCAAAGATGCAGCCACGAAGTTCAAACGCCGCAAGAGCGCAGCGGAAGAGCGGACCGAAATGGAGGGGCTCTGGAAAGAATTTGAGAAGAACCCCAAGGCTTTCTTTCAGAATAAGAAGCGGAGTGCGCGTTTAGAGCAGCTACTCAAAGAATACGACAAAGGCAAGACAGGGCGCATCAAAAAATTCCGTACGCAGAAACAGAATAGTTAGTCACGAGTGTGAGCCTGCCCGAGGCAGAGGCAGAGGCAGAGCTGAGGTCGAGTGTGTCGCTTTTGATTTAAGGACTCACTCAACTTTGGAAAAAGCCGTCGCGGCGCGCCATCCGCCGCTTCTTTTCGATTAACTATTCGGCAGCCCCCCCCTGTTCTGTCGGACTACTTCATCTGCGCCGACTTAATGCGCATCTTGTAGAAAGAGCGCCAGACAAAGAACATACTCAGCGCAAAGAAGACGACCGCCAGAACGCTGCGTGCCGTCGCTGCGCCGCCCTTCATCTCTACGGCCAACTCAACTGCAAGGAGACCAAAGAGAGTCGTGAACTTGATGACGGGATTCATCGCAACAGACGAAGTGTCCTTAAACGGATCGCCCACGGTATCGCCCACAACCGTCGCATCGTGGAGCTCTGTTCCTTTCGCCTTCAATTCCACTTCGACGAGTTTTTTCGCGTTATCCCAAGCGCCGCCGGCGTTCGCCATGAAGATGGCTTGATAGAGTCCAAAGACCGCTATCGAAATCAGATAGCCGATGAAGAAGTATTCGTTGAAGAATGCAAAACCTAAGGTAGCGAAGAAGACACCTAAGAAAATATTAAACATCCCCTTTTGCGCGTATTGCGTACAGATCTCAACGACGCGCTTGCTATCGGCAGCCGATGCTTTCGTTGTGTTCTCCAGCTTGATGTTGGCCTTAATGAACTCAACCGCACGGTAAGCACCTGTCGAAACGGCTTGCGTCGCTGCACCCGAGAACCAATAAATGATTGCTCCGCCGGTAATGAGTCCTAATAGAAACGGCGCATGGAGAATAGAAAGTTTCTCAATCGCACCTGCGTTTTGAAAATTATTCGTCAACATTAGGATGATTGAGAAAATAAGCGCCGTCGCACCGACAACGGCCGTGCCGATGAGAACTGGTTTCGAGGTCGCTTTGAAAGTGTTTCCGGCACTATCGTTGGCTTCGAGAAAATATTTCGCCTTATCGAAATTAACGTCAAAACCGAAATCTTTTTTGATTTCTGCCTTCACATTGGGAATTTCTTCGATGAGCGAAAGCTCGTAGACCGATTGCGCATTGTCGGTAACCGGGCCATAAGAATCGACCGCGATTGTCACGGGCCCCATGCTCAAGAAGCCGAACGCAACTAAACCGAACGCAAAAACAGCTACCGCATAAGGGTTCATGAGTGAAATCAAGCCTTGCAATGCAACGAAATATGAAACCCCCATGAGTGCCACGATGGTAATTCCCAACCAATAACCTGAAAAATTACCGGCGGTGAGTCCTGCGAGGATGTTGAGAGATGCGCCGCCTTCTTTAGAAGCCGTCACCACTTCGCGCACATGCCCTGAATCGGTCGAGGTGAAAGCCTTGACAACTTCGGGGATGAGCGCGCCAGCAAGCGTACCGCACGAAATGATTGTGGCGAGTTGATACCAAAGAGATCCACCGCCTAAATCGGCAATCAACAGGTAAGAAACGAGGTATGTGCAACCGACTGAAACAAGCGATGTCACCCAAACGAGCGTTGAAAGAGGGGTTTCAAAATTGAAGTCGTCTGCTTTCTTAAACCGTGCATTGGAGATCAAGACGTTCAGATAGAAAGACGCCAAAGAAGCAATTATCATCACAATGCTAATCGCAAAAACCCAAACTAAGAGTTGCACTTGGAATTCAGGATTAACTGCAAGCAAAATGAGTGAAATAAGCGCAACGGCAGTCACTCCGTAAGTTTCAAAACCGTCTGCCGTCGGGCCGACTGAATCGCCCGCGTTATCGCCCACGCAGTCCGCGATGACACCGGGGTTACGCGCATCGTCTTCTTTGATTTTGAAAACAATTTTCATAAGGTCGGAACCGATGTCGGCAATTTTCGTAAAAATACCCCCGGCTATGCGGAGTGCAGCCGCGCCCAACGATTCACCGATGGCGAAACCGATAAAGCAAGGGCCTGCAAAGTCAGCCGGAACAAAAAGAAGAATAGAAAGCAAGAGCAAAAGCTCCACAGAGATAAGGAGAACTCCAATCGACATGCCTGCGTGCAGTGGGATTGCATGGACGTTAAAAGGGCGACCGTTCAGCGATGCGAACGCCGTGCGCGAGTTTGCGAACGTGTTCATGCGGATGCCGAACCACGCGACGCCATAACTGCCGAGGATGCCTAAGACCGAGCAGCCCAAGATGGCCAACACTTTCGTCGCGCCATAGCCTTGGATGGCCATGCCAGCCGCGTCTTTGCCGTTCTGTGCGAGAAATCCAAAATAATAGACCATGATGACTGCCGTAATTACCCATAACACGCTCAAGAACTTGCCCTGCGTAATCATGTAGGTTTTGCACGTTGTATAGATGAGCTCGGAAATTTCAAGCATCGCCTTGTGTACGGGCTTCTTTTTCACCCGGACGAATTCAATAAGACCGTAAATCAATCCCAAAACGCACACCGCAAGACCTAAAGTCAATAGCGTGCGCCCGTCAATGGAGCCTAAGAAGGTCTTTGTCGATAAATCGGGAATTCTTAAATCGGCTTCGCTCGCCATCAAGGGCGACACAGAAACCACAAGTAGTGCCAACACCCGGCCTACTGCATTACGTAGTCTAAACATAGAAATCTCCTGAAGTTTTTTCATGACGAAAAGATGTAAGGGTAAGGTTACCGCAAAAAACAGGGGGTAAAGCATAAAAGATAGATTTTGCATTTACGGCCAACCCTAAATCTGCGGCGATGGCAGCAAATGGCAGACACAATTTACAGCTTCACGCCCAAAAATCTGGCCGGAAAAGAAACGCCACTCCAGAATTTCGAGGGCAAAGTGGTGCTCATCGTCAATACGGCGAGCAAATGCGGATTTACCCCACAATACGCGGGCCTTGAGGCCCTCTACAAAAAATACAAAGAACGGGGTTTTGAAATCCTGGGATTTCCTTGCAATCAGTTTGGTGCACAAGAACCCGGCTCCTCTGATGAAATTGGTGCCTTCTGTACGAAAAACTACGGCGTTGAGTTCCCCATGTTTGAAAAGATTGACGTCAACGGAAAGAATGCACACCCACTCTATAAGTTCCTAACCAGCGCCAAGCCCGGTCTCTTAGGCACGGAAGCCATCAAATGGAACTTCACAAAATTTTTGATTGGCAAGAACGGCGAACCTGTGAAGCGCTATTCCCCGAACACCAACCCCGAAGACATCGCAGACGATATTGAAAAAGAACTTTCTAAGTGATTTCACCAGCTGCAAGATAGAAGCGCGCTACGCGGATTTCAAACGGGGCACCGTCTTCGCGCACCATGCTGAAGCTGCCTTCCATTGTGCCAAAGTTTGTCGAAAGTGGGCAAAAGCTGTGGTATGAATAACTTTGCCCAGGGTAAAGTTCGGGTTCTTCGCCGACAACCCCGGGCCCGTAGACATCTTCACGCCTGCCTTCAGAATCGACAATAACCCAATGCCGCGCCTTCAGCTTCGCCCAAGACGCGCCTTCGTTCGTCAGCGTAATCTTGTACGTGAAAACAAAACGCCCTTCGTCGGGGATCGACCTCTCGACAAGATAGCGTGGCTCTGCTTTCACGCGGATACCTTCTGTCACCGCCTCAGAGTGCGTGCTCGCAGGCATACCTTCTTTGCCGGTAAGCGAGGTGCGTTGTAAATGTTTTTAGATGACTTCTTCATGCTGCCGCTGATTGTAAAGAAGCGACCACAAGACAATTTTTTCGCGCGGCACTTGGCGCTCTTTTTCTAAGAGCCACGCAGCGCGGTTGAGAGTTGCACCCGTTGTCAACGTGTCGTCGCACAAAACATAGCGCTCCGCCTGCGGCAGTCTTTTTCCACTCAGCATAAGACTTTCTTGGATGCGCCGGAAGCGCTCTGCTTCACCGAGGATCTTATTGCTGTCACGCATCGAAAGCATACGGTAGGCACCGAAAAATACTTTATCTTTGCCGACGGCCGCCGACAAGAGCCGCTTTAGAAACGTACGCCTGGAAGGCATCGCAACAAAGAGCGTGTCTTTCGCCGCGAAGACGCCGAGGGATTTCTCCGCGTAACGGCTGAGCATGTGTAGTGCGCGGTAGCGTTCTGAAAATTTTGCCGCCGCGAAAAGACTCTTCAAAGCTCCCGAATACTCTGCGGCAGAGTAAACGGGGTAAATACCACGATGAGGAGGCGCCGCGTTTATGCAAATTTTTTCGGAGCACGCATAGCACAAGAGTCCCTCCTCCGCCACGCGCTTGCGGCAGTGGATGCAGGTTTCGGTGAAGATGCCATTGACGGCGAATCGAGCCGTGTCACACAGAGCTTTCACAAGGGCGGGCATTTTACAGATTACGCAAAAAAAGCCGAATCCAATCTTGCAAGTTTTCACGCGTCACGGCTTGAGGTTTCTCTTCAAGTTTATTCACTTTATTCGCCGCTTGCTCGACCTCTTTGAGCGAATACCCGAGAGAAACGAGCGCCTGCGTCACAAGTTCGTCGGTGTTTTGTGTTGGCAGCGTCCCGCTTTTTTCACCCAAGACAATCTTGGAAAGTCGCGCTTTTTTAGACTGCGCCTCAAAGCATAATTTCTCGGCTTTCGTCTTGCCTACGCCCGGAACGCGCACAAGAGACGCCGTGTCAGAACCTTGCATCGCTTGCAAAAGCTCTGCCGCCCCCATCGTCGATAAAATATTCATGGCAGCTTGCGGCCCAAAGCCGTTGAGCGAGCGCACAAAGTCAAAGAGCTTCGCTTCGCCTTCGTCGATGAAACCGAAAAGCTGCGCGTTGTCTTCTGAATAGACGCTGCGCGTGACAAGCGTGAAGAGCTCGCGGGAAGTGTCGAAGCCCCCCGAGACAACGGCTTGGTACACGTTGACGGGAATGCGCGCCCCATACCCCACTCCACCGCACTCGATAACGATAAAGAAGGGGTCGAGACGTTCGACACGGCCCGTGAGAGAGAAGATCATGTTCCAGAAGATAATCGGAGAGCACCCGGTCAGCCTAAAAATTATCTTTTGTTGTGTTCTGTTTCAAACGCAAGTATTTATCAAACGCACGCATGGCCTCGTCTTGGTTGCCGCGCCGTTCGTAGATCACCGCGACGTTATACCAAGCCGCAGCCAAACGGTTGTCGCGGGCGAGCGCTGTCTTGAACGCCGTCAGCGCACGGTCGTCGTCGTTCAGGAACATTGCCGCAAGCCCCATGTATTGCAAAGCGTCGAGGGTCAGATAAACTTGCTTACTTGTCTTATTAAACTCTTTTTGTGCAATCTCTAACCGCTTGTACGCTATGCGAGCGTTTGCACGCGATTCGCGAACCGACTTGGTCTTGACAAAAAGCAAATTCTTGCCGCACAAGAACCAAGCCACCGCAGAAATTTTGTGCTGCTCTAAGAAAGTATCGCACGCTGCAACAAATGCGGTGTCGTTTTTTGACTCCACTGTATTTTCAATTTTTGCAATCCATTCTTTTTCTTCTTTAATAGTATAACTTTGCGCAAAAAGCACGAGAGGAATTATCGCAAAAAGGAAGGCTTTCATATTTTGGCGTCGAGTTTTTCAAAAAGTCTTGCAAGTGCCGGAAAGAGAACTCGGTATGCGTAAAAAATACACAGCATGCCTGCACACGTCAGAAGGCCAAACGATGCCAGCCCCTTGTGCGCCGAAATCGTGAGAGAGAGAAATCCCATAGCGGTGGTGAAGTTCGAGACGAAGATAGAACCGCCTGTGCTCACCATGATGCGATTGACCTGCGACAAACCCAAGCTCCGTGCGTGGGAATACAAGTAGATACCATTGTCGATGCCGATGCCTAAGAGAATCGGCACAGCAAGCAAGTTGATATAGTTCAGCTCGAAAAGCCACGAAGGCAAGAGGGCATGCGAAACACCCAAGAGAGCAAAGAGACCCAAGAGGCCGCACACCAGCGGGGTTAGAATCAAGAGAACTCCGGCGATCCGGCGCGTCATCGAGAGAACCGTAACCGCAATGACGACAACGATGAGAAGAATTTGTGCGACAAGATCGCGCATCACCGTTGCCAAAATATCGTCCAAGACATAGAGGTCGGAAACCCCATAGATTTTTTTATTCTTCGCACACGCGTCGATTTGCGTGTTAGCCTCCGAGCAGATCTCGCGGAAGTCTTCTGCAAAATCCAAAACACCGCGCTGAAAAGTCGATGTGTTTTTCGGAAACAAGTAGAGGTAATACTTACCGCCTTGGACAAGATGCTGCGTGAAAACCGCTGGGATGTCTCTTGTTCTCACAGGTTGGCTCGAAGTCATATAAAGCCCCTGCCGGATTTTTTTTAGCAAGCCGCTATCGAGTTCCATGAGCGCATACGATTCAGCCTGCTTCAAGAGCGTGTGTATTTCATGCAACACGGTCTTTTTCTGCGCCATGTTGCTCGGTATGAGATCCAGGATGCTGTGCGTCTCTGCGTTCTCAAAATTTTTATGCCGCTTTAGATTTTTTGTCGCCTCTGTGAGAGCCTCGATGCTATCTAATTCATAGACAACCATGTGCTCTCGGCTTTCAATAATCTGCATGAGCCGTTGCCTATCGTCTTTCTGCTCTTTTGTTTTTTCCATACTTTTATCGAGTTCAAAAAAATCATACTCGAAAGGGGGATTTATCGCCGTGAAGACGCCATAAGTCGTGACGAGCGCAATCAAGGCAATTTGCCAACCGCGTATTTTTTTCGTCTTCTCTAAAATATG
>CAUJII010000182.1 GCA_963205035.1 Spirochaetota bacterium | reverse complement strand
AGGGCGAAGCGCTTACAAACCGGTTACACGCAGGCTGAGATAGCCGTCAAGATAGGCAGCACTCAGGGAACTATCGCCAATTGGGAAAACGATGCAACTAAACCATCGGCTGAAAAATTGAGACAACTCAAGAAAATTATTGGCGGAATTAACAAAGCATTGTTGATTAGCGATCAGAGGATTGAAGATGACAGCGGCGGTGGATTGTTTTCTGTCTGGCTCAACAAGGAACGATTAGGAAAAAACTTGTCTGTTGCCGAACTTGCCGACAAATCAAAAGTTGCGATTTCGACTATCTACGGCATTGAAAATGGTAGCTTTGGTAATCCCAGTGAAAAAGTTAGGCAAAAATTGGAAAAAGCACTTGACAAGAAGCCAGAGGCGGAAATTATCAAGGCTGACATTGAGGCGAATCAAATTTCCGAATTGGGTGCGCTTACAGACTTCAACCCGTATGAGCCTGATGATATCCCAACAGAAGCGGGTGTCTACGTTCTTTATGATGTATCGCAGCGCCCTATTTATGTAGGGAAATCGGAAAATATTCAGCGCCGATTAAGCGACCACAGAGATAAATTCTGGTTCAGATCGCCTATCGTCCAGAGAGGTTCATATGTTCTCATTAAGAATAAAATACTTCGAACACAAGTTGAGTCGGTGCTGATAAAATTCCTTAAATCTAACGCAGTCATCAATAAGCAACAAGTTGAGCGAAACGAGCGTAGTCAAGACACTCAGGGTAAGTCACCTCAAGTCACCTCATCCCCCGCTCGCTCAAAGCGAGCCGTAGGCCGGGGCGAGACAAAAAAGGAGTAAACCATGAACACAAACGATAATCACATACCCACTGCCACCGGGGGGTGGTGCGCCATTCGCAGACACCCCATCGGGGCGTCTCTACGGTGGTGGGGCATTGCGGTGCTGTTTGCGGGCATCACTGTCTTGCCCCTTGCCGCCGCGCCGTACACCGACAACAACGACGGCAGCGTCACCGATGCACGAACGAACCTGCGCTGGCAACAATGCAGCAATGGTCAAACGTACTCGGGTGGTACTTGCACTGGTTCGGCAACAACCGTTACGTGGGCAAACGCGCTTACCTATTGCAACGAACTGGGCTTGGCGTCGAAGTCATGGCGTTTGCCGTCCATAAACGAGCTTTCGAGCATCGTCGATCGCCGCTACAACCCTGCCATCAACGCAACGTATTTTCCCGCGACGGTTTCTAGCCTTTATTGGTCGTCTTCTACGTATGTTCCCGATACCACTCTCGCGTGGATCGTCCCCTTCAACAATGGCTACAGCGCCACCAGCAATAAGACTTTTACCAATTATGTTCGTTGTGTGTCGTCCGGACCGTGATGCGAGCGCAGCGAGGTGGGGTATTGGGTCATTTCTTTGGTGTGGGTGTGAAGTATCGGTAGAATACAATTCGATTAAAAAAACTTAAGGAGAAAATATGAAAAAAAAATATGACCAAGAAGAAATTTTGAAAGTCAAGGCAGTTTACATGCATGCTCGGTGGGTCTATCAGTTCGATGAGGCAAAAAGTACAACTATTGCTCTCACACATATGAAAGAACTTCACCCAAAGATGCCACCCGCTTCCATCAAAATGTACTGTAAGGACGCTGAAAATATCGAAGTTGCGTTAGATAAAAAAAGATTGGATAAGAGAGGGACTAAAAAGGTTATTAAGTTTATCAACATGTTGGTCTAATCGCCTAAAACGGGAATACTTTTTAGGCGGACAAAAAGAGACTGACCAATGGCGCCTCGAACGGCTACAATAAGAACGGTAGCTCCTATGTTCGCTGCGTGGCGTCCGGACCGTGAGCCTCACCCCCAGCCCCTTGCCTGCGGCAAGCCAGCGGCTCTCCACGTGCGGAGAGGGGGGCCTCGATACCTGTAGAGACGCAGCGTGCTCTCTACTTCACACCGATCTTCTTCAACTCGGCTTTCGATAGCCCGGTGGCAGAAGAGATGACATTACTGTCAAAACCCATCTTCTGGAGATTCTTCGCCGATTCAAGTTTAGCTTGGTATTGGCCTTCTTGGCGACCTTCTTGACGGCCTCTTTGAAGACCTCTTTGAAGACCTCTTTGAATGCCTTGCGAAAGGCCGAATTCCATTCCGCGTTTTTCGAGTCTTTCTGCTGTTGTCATGGCGATGTCTCCTTTTTTGGGTGTTACACTTTCAATCACTTTCTTCACTTCTGCGGGTTCGACGTCATGCACACGAAAGATGTACATGAGGATTAACCGCAATAACCGGTCGCTATTTTCGTCTGAAAACAGTTCAGCGATTATTTCGATGTAGCGACGCAGCGCGTCTTGCTTGTCTACATCCCATATATTATTAAAAATATACAAAATCGCTTGGATTGTCAACGAGATTTTAGCTTCTTCGAGATTTATTTTGCGCAAGTCGATGAGGATGTAGGCGAAGTTGAGAGCATACTTCGCGAGGTCTTCTGGCGGCGTGGCGAACTCGGTGCGCACGTTCCATTTTTCTTTGCCGTGGTAGAAAACGACGGGGATGATGGGCGTGTACTTTTTCTGTTTCGCGTAGACTTCTTTTTGGTAGGCGAGAAGTTGTTGCAGAACACCGTAATCGGGATGAGATTTGTGCTCGAATAAAATGTATAACTGCATGTTGTCGCCCTTAGTGTTCTTCGCCGTGAAGAGCAGGTCGCTGTGAAAGTCTTTGAGTTTTTCATCGACGAAAGAGCTGTCGGTGCGTTTCAACGTTTTCCAGTTAATGTTTTTGCTGACCTCGGGCGGGAGAAGCGGTTTCAAGATGCCACGGGCGTATTGCAGGTTGCCGAAGATTGAGGCGGCGAAGTTTGCGTGCGGGTGCTTGTTCTCCACGCGGTCAAGTTTTGGTGGCGAGTGGTGGGCGCGAGTTGTTTTGAGGCTACGCGAAGGGCGGACGCTACGCCGGAGGACACGGAGAAGTTGTAGCTATAACGCGCTCATTCCGTCGCGCTCATAGGGCAGTGTCACCGGGCCAAAGTGCGTGTTGAGGTCTAAGTCAAATTTCATCGAGTATTTGAAAACTCCCGATTGCAGCATGTCGACCACACTACGCTTCAAGCCCAGGAGTTTAACGTTGATGGGCAAGACCACGGTCATCGCCTTGTCGAGCGAAACAAGTTTTTCGACGGTAACGTCGGCGGCAGAGATAAGGTTGTCTTGGAGAGAAAACTCGTAGCGAAACTTGCGGATGTCGAGTTCAAAATCGTGGTTGTTCGAAATTTTGATGTGCAAGAGAAGCGTTGCTGAGGAGATATTAAACTCCCCCAGCTCGACTTTTTGCAAATCGAAACGCGGACGGTCCGGCACGGGGATGTCTTGGTCTTCTTTGATGTCGAATTTAAGATCGCCTATAGGCGAGTCTAAGACGAGCTTTGCTTCAAAATGCAGTGGCAGAGTTTTTTTTGTGAGCGCGCCTTTAATTCCCGAGCGAAGTCCTGAGTAGAGCACCGTGACAGGTAGTTCGATAAAGCTCGTGTCGTTGGCTAAGACTTGTGTCTTCTCGCTCCGCACTCCTTCGACGATTCTCTCGCCATCGATGTCGCAAACGTATTGAAAACTTTTTAGCGTAGCGCCTACTGAATTGGGATTTACGATTTTGATGTGAACGATAAACTCTGTGCCGGTCAGAGCGACGTTTTTAATTTCGATGCGGTCGACGCCGACTTGAGGCGGGTCGAAAATCTTTTTGGCAAGGGAAGCACAACCGACACCCGCGAGTGCGAGAACAAAGATTGTAGGGAGTAAGTATCGTGCGCGATTCAATCGTACTCCCCGGGGAGCGATCACATCAAGCCGAGCTGAAGCTTCGCTTCGTCTGACATCATCCCCATGTGGAAAGGCGGTTCCCACACAAGCTCCATATGAACCGACTTCACGCCGTCAACGCCTTCTATCTTTTCTTGGATCTCTAAGGGCAAAGATTCGATCGAGGGGCAGTTGGGCGAGGTGAGAGTCATATCGACATGGACGTTTTTCTCCTCGTCGATTTTGATGCCATAGATGAGCCCCAAGTCGTAAACGTTGATGGGGATTTCCGGGTCGTAACAGGTACGCAACTCCTCTAAAATATTTTCAACCATCGCTTCGTCTGTTGTTTCAATTACTGTGCTCACAATTCACTCTCCTTGTAGGAATAAAATTCTTGCGCATCGCTATTTGGCAACGCGTCGTAAAACTGCATTTCTGAAGATTGGATGAGCATCGCTTCCGCGTCTTCGCGCGAAAGCGAGCGGGCCATGAGGTATGCCAAAGCCGATTCGTCGATGAACCCCACGGTCGAACCGTGCGTGCAGCGAACGTCGTCGTGGCTGATATTCAAAAAAGGCTGTGCGTTGATGCGGGCACCGCGCGAGAGCAAAACACCCCGATGCAGTTGGTGCGCTTCTGTGCCAGA
>CAUJII010000181.1 GCA_963205035.1 Spirochaetota bacterium | reverse complement strand
TGCCCGCCATGAGGCGCGCACGAGCGACTTCGTCGTATTCTAACATTTTTGCCATATTCTCTCCTTATGTTACTCGACGATTGCGAGAATATCCGACTCGCGCACGATGAGGTACTCTTTACCGTTTTCTTTGATCTCAGTGCCGCTATATTTTCCATAGAGCACTTTTTGTCCCGCTTTCACTTCGAGCGGCACTGTTTTGCCGTCGTCTGTGACTTTGCCAGGGCCTGTGGCCACGACGACTCCTACGTTCGGCTTTTCCTTTGCCGTATCGGGAATAAAGATACTACCGATTTTTTCTTCTTTTTCGGGTGCCGCTTCGATGAGAACGCGGTCCGCTAATGGTTTAATCGCCATATTGTTTGTCTCCTCCTGAAAGAATCTTCTTGGGTTCGGTGTATTAACCCCGTCCCCAATCACTCGCTTGGGTTCACGCTATCACTCCCAGACGGTTGTGGTAGCACTCGCCACGCCTTTCTGCCAATATACTAAATTTAGACAGGGCGGCAAAGATTTTTGTATGAATAGTTAGTCGGGGGGTGAGTTTAGCTTAGAACTCGCCTAAACTATTATCGCCTGCACCGCGCCCAAGCCCCAGCAAGGCGCTTATCGTAGGTGAGCAAATCTGCACCGGCGAAGAGGCAGGCAGAAATCAGGTGCGCATCGACAAAGCCTATACCCAAACCATAGAGTTTCTTAAGTTCAATAAGTTGCATCACTTCGCTCAGTGTACTTGTGTGGAGGCGCGGCAACTGCATAAAACTCATAAGCGAAATCTGTCGGTTTCTGAAATTCCCCATCGCTAATTCGCCGATAACCAATTCATGCACAACAATGCTATTTTGATTTAGCAGCGTGGTTAAACGATTATCGGCGTAACGCAGATGGTTAATCCAAACCGAGGTATCCGCTAAGACCATGCGCGTTTGCGAGGCGGTGCGCTGGCATTCTTATCTGAGCCGCCTAAAGCTGCCAATCGAAATGCAGCTTCGCGCTGTATCAGCAATTTCAGACCCGCGTGAACGAGCTCAGTTTTGCTCTTGATTTTAGTCGCTTCTTGCGCCTGTTTCAGGATTTCATCGTCCAAAATCATGCTTGTTTTCATATATATAAATATATATAAAACAATGGATGGAGGCTATGAATTCTTGGCTGATCGCTTACGCGAGGGGCGCGCCTAAACTCCCAAACTCTATCGTGGCTACACTAATTTTTCTTGACTGTATGTACACTCTTCTGTACATTCAATGCATGAGCACTTTGACCGTTACCGAGACGCGAAAAGATTTTACTAAAATTCCCGCACGTCTTGCCAAGAAGAAAACAGACAAAGTTTTGCAAGTAACGAGCAAGGGTAAGCCCGTCTTGGCTGTAATGCCGTGGGAGACATACGCCAGCATGGAAGCAACCATGCGCATACTCTCAAATCCACAAGTCATGGAAGACATACGAGAGTTTGAAGAAGCTGAAAAAAAGGGGACGCTTAAAGAAATCAAATGGGCTGACCTGAAGGCTCAGCTTGGTATTTGAAATTTCCTACACCCCGCGAGCAGCACTTGCGCTGCAAGAGTTAAGGGCGGCCTCGCAAATCTTTCTTCGCAATATGATCGACGCTTTAGCAAACGACCCTGAAGCTCAGGGCCAAATTAGCGCAACACCGTATAGCCGTTATCGGCAACTCAATCATGCAGGGCAATACCAAGTGACGTACACGATCAACCGCAAATTGAATAAAGTAACGATCGTTTCGATTAGAACGGTATTTCCGTGAGGGTGCAAGAACGCACATGACCACACCGCAAGTAGTTCTCGATCTTGTTCAAAAATTTAATGCCGGTTACGATGGCTATGTCTCGAAGGCGAGCCGCTACAACGAGACCGAAGCGCGGGTGCAGTTTATCAATCCGCTTTTTGAGGCGTTGGGCTGGGATGTCGCGAACGCCAAAGGTGCGCTGCCCGGCTTTCAAGAGGTTTGGCATGAAGACGCGATTCAAATTGAGGGTAAGCACAAGGCACCCGACTACAGCTTTCGTTTGGGTAGGCAGCGGCTGTTTTTTTTAGAGGCGAAAAAGCCCTCGGTGATTTTAGATAAGGGGGGCGAGGCCGATCAGGCGGCGTTTCAGACGCGGCGCTACGGTTATTCGGCGGGGCTTTCTCTTTCTGTGCTCACCGACTTTCACGAATTCGCGGTCTATGACACGACGCTGCGCCCTAAGCCGAGCGACAAGGCGCATGTCGGCCGCATTTTCTATCTCAAATACGACGAATACCCCGAACGCTTTAGCGAGATCGCCGAGATTTTCTCGAAAGAGTCTTGCGAGAAGGGAAAATTTCACGCCTTCGCAAAAAATAAAACGCGCTTTAAGGGGACATCCCCGTTAGACAAAGATTTTTTATCGGATATGGAAGCGTGGCGCATGACGCTCGCCAAAAATATCGCAGCAAAGAATACCGAGCTTTCGGTCGTCGATTTAAGCCGTGCGGTGCAGCTGATTATCGACCGCATACTCTTTTTGCGCGTTGCCGAAGACCGGGGCTTGGAGCGCTACGGGCGTCTGCAAGAGAGCGCTAAAGCGAAGGATGCCTATAGCGAGCTCAAGAAATATTTTCTCGACGCCGACGACAAATACAACTCGGGGCTGTTTCATTTTTCGCAAGAGAAGGGCCGCACGAGCGAGGTCGATACGCTCACGCCCGAACTTGTGGTCGAAAACAAGGCGCTGGTCGAAATTATCGGCGGCCTTTACCCGCCCGCGTCGCCGTATGAATTTTCGGCGATCACGTCTGATATTTTGGGCGCGGCGTACGAGCAGTTTTTGGGCAAGGTGATTTCGCTCTCGAAGAGCCACCGTGCGAGCGTCGAAGAAAAACCCGAGGTGCGCCATGCGGGCGGGGTCTATTACACACCGAAATATATTGTGGACTACATCGTCGAGTCGACGCTCGGTGAGAAGCTCGCAAAGACCACTCCGAAACTCTCCAAGCTGACGATTCTCGACCCGGCGTGCGGCTCGGGTTCGTTTCTGGTGAGTGCATACGAATATATTTTGCGCTGGGCGCTCGACTGGTATGTGAAACACGACCCCGAAAAATTTCCGCTGGCTGTCTTCGCAACCAACCCGAACGATGAAAAGCCACAATGGAGATTGACGATCGCCGAAAAAAAGCGGCTTCTACTCGATCATATTTTCGGCGTCGACATCGACCCAAACGCGGTTGAAGTCACGAAACTCAATTTGATGCTCAAAGCGCTCGAGGACGAGAGTGCCGCGACGGTCGCACTGGCACAGTCGAAAAAGCGTGACGAAAAGACAGTAAAGCTTTTTCGCGAACGTATCTTACCCGATTTGGGCGCAAACATTCAGTGCGGTAATTCGCTCGTGGGTACGGATTACTTCGCTGATGGCCTCTTTAAAGAGGCCATCAGCGAAGCGAAACGCAAAGTGAATGCTTTTGACTACGAGCATGCGTTCAAGTTCGGTCTCCCCTCTCCTTTCCGGAGTGGGGCCGGGGGTGAGGTCTCCGGCCAATTCGACGTCATCGTCGGCAACCCGCCTTATGTGCGGCAAGAAATTCTGGGCGCGGATTTCAAAGCGTATGCGCAGAAAAAATACGTAACCTATGCCGGCACCGCCGACCTCTACACGTATTTTATCGAAAAGTCGCTTGGGCTTTTGGCGCCGGGCGGGGTCTATTCGATCATCGTTGCGAACAAATGGCTGCGCGCCAACTATGGCGAGCCGCTGCGCAAATTTTTGAAGATGAAGCACGTCGAACGCATTGTCGATTTCGGCGACTTGCAGGTCTTTGCCGGCGCGACGACCTACCCCTGCATTTTGAAAGTTGCGAACGGTGGTTCGACTTCGCTCACCAACCGTTCGCAGTATTTCAAAGTAACCAACATCAAGTCGCTCGACTTTGAAAATTTAGCCGACGCCGTCACCGCAGGCGAATTTGCGGTGGCGCTCGATTCGCTCGTCGACAAGGGCTGGGCGCTCGTGAACGCCGCCGAAGCAAAACTTTTGGCGAAGATCAAAGCGGCGGGCGTGCCGTTGGGCGATTATGTCGAGGGTAAGATTTATCGCGGCGTGCTAACGGGCCTCAACGAAGCCTTTGTCATCGACGACGCGACGCGGCAGCGGCTTATTAAAGAAGATAAGCGCAGCGCCGAGGTGATCAAGCCGTTTTTGGAAGGGAAGGACGTCAAAAGATACGGCACAAATCTGAATCGCAAGTGGCTCATCTTTTTGCCGAATGGTTGGACAAAAGCCCAAGGATATTCTTCGGAGAAAGCTGGCTTGGAGGGGCTGCGAGAAAAGTACCCCGCCATTACCAACTGGCTTCTGCAATTCGAAAAAAAGGCCAAAGCGCGATATGACCAAGGGCAGTATTGGTGGGAGTTGAGGGCTTGCGACTATTATGATGAATTTTCGAATGAGAAAATTGTCTATCCGAATATTCTCAAGAAGCCTGAATTCGTCATAGATATGAATGGGCTATTCACCAATCAGAAATGTTTCATAATTCCCCGACGCGACAAATACCTCTTGGGGATTCTGAATTCAAAGTTTAACGCATATTTGTTCGAGATGTTTCTGCCAAAATTGCGGGGCGGCTTTTTCGAACCAAGCTTTGTTTTTTTCAAAGATTTCCCCATCCGACGCATCGACGAAAAAAATCCCGGCGAAGTGGAAATCCGCAACCGCATCGTCGCGCTTGTCGAAAAAATTCTCGCATTGAATGCCGCCAGCCATTCGGGCCACGACAAGACGCTTGCCGAGCGCGAGATTGCCGCCGCCGACGCCGAGATCGACCGCCTTGTCTACACTCTCTATGGCTTGACAGACGACGAGATTCGTATTGTCGAGGGCGTGGGGTGAGGTGGGTTCGCTTCGAGGAGTAACAAAGTCTTGCGGTATTGTTCTTTTATTTCAGGATGTTTCTTAAGAAATTTTGCAGCCCGCTTGTTATACGAGTCGGTAAATAGAATACTATACACGGCTAACGCGCGATATGTGCTTAGCCACAGATTCTTTTAAAAAAGCTACGCACGGCAAAAAATACGCCGTTCTCACCCAAACTAACCGTGGAATCTGTGACGACCCGTTGTACAAAGGGATTTTGTCTCGCGACCGTACGCGCCAAGTGGCGAGAGCCGTAGATTGAAACCACCCCGGCCTCCAGCCACCCCTCCACGGGAGGGGAAGCTGCACGGCAGGCTTTATTCTAAACGCATTACTCAGCCAACCTTCCCCTCCTTCGGAGGGGTGCCCCGGAGGGGCGGGGTGGTCTACCCGTCATTGCACGTAGTGCTGGATTGCACCAATTATTGTTGACGTGTGTGTACAGCAATAGTAACAGCAAGATCATGATTACTGTAAAGCCCTTATTCCTCGCATTGACGTCTGTTATTTTATCTCAAGCATTTATGCCCGGCACATGTGTAATCCACGCCAACGATAACATGAAACCAAAACTTAAAGAAGTCGCTCTCCAATTGAAGTATGGCTATGTCTTTGAAGAAGTCAATTCAGGACAGATGTGGATTCCAGAGGAGATTTCTTTCCGATTCAAATATAAGAACAAGGAGGAATATGTTCGCATCATAAGCCACTTTGTCAATCTGCAACGCATCCGTGGCGCGAAAAAAAAGAGCAAGGAGCATGACGACATAGATGCCGTTTCGGAGTTCAAAGAATTTGTGTGCCCAGGCAATCAGAAAATTAAGGGCCTTGAAAACGACCCATCGTTTGCCAGAGTTTCGTGTTACTCGCATGGTTTTTTTAGTATCATGATAAAGGGTATGGGCGACACAGCAGGTCGCATCGTGGAAGAAAATTTCAAGACGGCACTCTATATCGACAAAATGGTAGAAAAACACAAGCTACAAGAGTACATCGCCCATGAAATCTGCAATTCGAGTAATTGCCTCAAACGCGAGTAGCGGCACTTAGAAAGACCATGAGCGAAACCGTCGAATATGTCTACGAATACTGGGATTGCAAAAAGTGCAGCAAAAAGGCGATTCGCGGCGACAAGGCCGTATGCCCACTCTGTGGCGCGACACGCGACAAAGACGTTGTTTTTTATCCGCTTGCAGGTCGCGAAGAGAAGATAACTGATCAAAAAGAAGTTGAACGGCTTGGCGTCGCCGCCGACTGGATTTGCCCCTTCTGCCAGACCGCCAATAATCACCATAATAAGATATGCTCTACTTGTAGCGCCGCCTATGGCCAGCGCGAGGCGCCGCCCAAGCGGGTTGAAGCAAAAAATGCTCCCGCAAGGCAAGAACCGGATAGGCAGGAAAAGGCAAGCAGCACCCAGCAACGCAAACAGAATACATCCACGGCCCTAGAGTCACACTCTCGGCCGAAAGAAGAACCCAGACCGCCCGTTGAATCCCCGGCATATCAACGCATGCTCGCAAATCGCTACGAGAGACAACATGGGAAGCGATTTAAGCAAGAAAATCATCCCGTTCCAAGAAAAATCCCCAAGGGAATTTTGATTACCCTCGGCGTGATCGGCGCTTTCATCAGCAGTTGCGTTATCTGCTACCAGACACTGTTCAAACCCGAGCCGAAAGAGTTTACCGTTATATCGACCTCGTGGAGCTACGAAGTAGCCCTCGAACGCTACCAGACAGTAACGCGCGAGGCATGGCAGGATTCACTACCCGAAGGGGTGCAGGTCTTGAGTCGATCGCAAAAAATACGCCGCTACGACCAGATTCAGACAGGCACTAAAACCGAGACCTATCGCGAGAAAGAATCCTATCAATCGGGTACGCGCAATCGCACCGTGACAGAGAGCGTGCAAGTCAAGACCGGCGAGCGAGAAGAGTGCAGCACGAAATATCAATCCCTGGGCAGCGGCGCAGCTAAAAAGACCACCACGTGCAACAAGGTACCTGTGTACGGCTCGAAAATGGAGCGCCGTACCGTGAGCGAGCCCGTCTATAGCGACAGGTATGTTACGAAGACGCGCGAGGTTCCGGTTTACACGAGTAGCCCCGTTTACGATACCGAAGTTAGCTATCGCACCAAAGATTGGGTACCCGTGCGTACGTTTTCGCGAAAGGGCACAGATTTTCCTATTCTGAAACCGGCTGTCGTAAAACCGCCGGGCACCGATTACCGCCTGAGCGAACCGGTGGTGATCGCGACCGCCGAACTCCAGGGCTCAGGCAATGCCGCGGATAAGAAGTTTGTCGTAACGCCCAACGTAAAAGAAGCCGAGACCTACAAGCGCGGGGCGCGATTTTTGGTGCCGGTTGATGGAAGTGGAAATATTTTTAAGGAAGAGCTTAAACCTGCGCCATAGCTGCATTTTGCAGAATCGGGGCACGTTATGGGATGTCTCAAGGAGCCCCCCGCTTTCACTTTTTTTCGCCGAACTCCCCGCGAGAATATACTTTACACCACAGTAGCACTCTCTAATTGTGAGTGCTATCAATACGACAGGCACTTAAATGACAACGCGCCAAGGAGAAATACTCAGAGCCCTCGTGAAGGAGTACGTCGCAAGCGGCGAACCTGTCGGCTCGCAAGTTTTGGTCGAGAAATTTAGCATGGCATTTTCTCCCGCGACGGTTCGCAAGGAGATGTCCGTCCTCGAGCAGATGGGGCTTCTGAATTCGCCGCACACTTCGGCAGGGAGAATCCCCACCGACCGCGCTTTCCAGCTATACCTCGCCGATTTGGTCCACTTATTCGAGATCACGCTTAACCAAAAAACAGAGCTCGAGGAGTTGTACCGCTCGGCGGCGCTGCAACTCGACCAGCTTCTGAAGACGACTGCGCAAATGCTCGCGCAGACTTCTAACTTTGCGGGAATTGTTTTAGCTCCCAACAGCATGGGGTCGAGCATCAAGCGCATCGAGCTCGTCTCGATTATGGAGAACTTAGTTCTTATGGTGATGGTGAGCTCTTCGGGAGCCATCTACGAAAAAAAGATTAAGCTCGAACGCGCGGTAAACCAAGAAGACCTCTACCGCATCAGCCGCTATCTCAACCAAAACCTCAAAGGTTACGAATTGGGCGACGTGCAAGAGCGCGGGCTCGAATTTTTGCAAGCGTCTGTGAAAGACTTGGGAGAGCTCTCCGATATCGGGATGGCAGTGACGCAGGCGATCGTTTACAACCCTCCCGATCAAACGATGCACATCGAAGGCGACGCCAATCTATATAGAAAAATTTACGAGCTTGTACCCGAAAGAAAAAATGCCGAACGTATCATTCAACAACTCGAAAGCAAAGATTACATTGCGCATATATTCGAACGCATGAAAAATTTGCCGCAAGTAGGAAGCCAAGTGGGCCTCGAAATCGACGGCGAGCTACTTTCGGGGATCACCATCCTAGGCAAAGGGTATACGTTGAGCGGCAAGAGTATCGGCGCTTTGGGTGTCATCGGCGCAAACAGAATGCCGTATGAAAAAATTATCCCGGCGCTCGATTACAGCTCGCAAATTCTCTCCAATGTTTTGAGCGAAAAAAATAATATCGAGCTTGAGGGGAAAGAATTGCGCGTCGAAGCGATCGAATTGGGTGTACGTAAAGAACTCCCACTGGCACGCTCGACGAAGAAGACCCCTCGCAGCAACAAGGAGAAACATGAGCGGTAAGAACGAAGAAATAAAAGAAGAAACGGAGCAGTTTGTAGAGCAAGAGCGCGACGTGCCCACCGAAGCGAGCGCGCATCAGGACGAAGCAAATGGTCTGCAAGAGCAGATCGACGAGCTCACCGCAAACTTGCAGCGCGAGCGCGCGGAGTTCACCAATTTCCGCAAGCGCGTCGTACAAGAGAAGGCGCAAATCGCGGCTCAAACGAACGCGCGGCTCATGAGCGATCTCTTACCCGCATTCGACTCTTTCGAGCAGTTCTTCGCCGCGTACTCGACCAAAGCGGAAGCGAATGAAGACGTCCGTGCGATTGTCGAAGGGGTGCGTTTGGTCCAGAAGCAAATCTGGAGCGTCTTTCAAGATGCCGGCGTCGAAGAGCTCAATCCCACAGGCGAAGCGTTCGACCCCACCTTCATGGAGGCGTTGACGACGCACGAGGCCGACGTAGAACACGATACGGTTAGCCAGGTTTTCCAGAAAGGCTACCGTATCGAGACGCGGATTATTCGCCCGGCGCGCGTTGTTGTCGCGAAGCCCAAACAAAAAGAAACTTCTGCAGAAGAAGTCAAAGCGTAATACACAGAAAAACAAAAGGAGAAAAAAATGGCAAAAGAAAAAATTATCGGTATAGACCTTGGTACAACCAACTCTTGCGTATCCGTCATGGAAGGCGGTGAAGCGGTCGTTATCGCAAACAGCGAAGGAGCGAGAACGACCCCGTCGATTGTCGCATTCACAGACAAAGGTGAGACTCTCGTCGGACAAGTTGCGAAGAACCAAATGGTCACAAACCCTGAAAACACAATCCGCTCGGCAAAAAGATTTATCGGGCGACGCTTTAGCGAAATCGCGGATGAGATCCGCAAAGTGGCGTACACTGTAAAAGAAGGGAGCGCGAAAGACGTTACCATTCAAACGCGCGAAAAGGATTACCGACCCGAAGAAATTTCGGCGCGTGTTTTGACAAAGATGAAACAGACCGCCGAAGAATACCTCGGCACAAAAGTAGAAAAGGCGGTAGTCACCGTCCCCGCCTACTTTAACGACGAGCAGCGCCAAGCGACAAAAGACGCGGGCCGTATCGCCGGCTTGGACGTCGTGCGCATCATTAACGAGCCGACGGCGGCTGCATTGGCGTACGGTCTCGACAGAGACAAGAGTGGCGAAGTGATTGCTGTCTATGACTTAGGCGGGGGTACCTTCGATATTTCGATTCTCGAATTAGCCGACAACGTCTTTGAAGTCAAAGCGACAAACGGCGACACGCATTTGGGCGGCGACGACTTCGACCATGCGATCATCGACTGGATTGTTGCGGAGTTCAAAAAAGAAACCGCGATCGATGTCAGCAAAGACAAAATGGCTGTGCAGCGGCTCCAAGAAGCGGCGGAAAAAGCAAAAATTGAGCTCTCGAACAAAGAAACGTCAGACATCAACATCCCGTTTATTACGATGGACCAGTCGGGACCGCGCCACCTCAACATGACGCTCACACGCGCAAAGTTTAACCAACTGACACAAACCCTTGTCGACCGCTCGATTGAGCCTTGCCGCAAAGCGATTGCCGACTCGGGTTATTCGCTCGCCGAAATCAACAAAGTCATTTTGGTCGGTGGTTCGACGCGCATCCCCGCTGTCCGCGAAAAGGTGAAAGAGCTTTTCGGCAAAGAGCCCGACAAGTCGATTAACCCCGACGAAGCGGTCGCGATCGGCGCTGCAATCCAAGGCGGCGTTTTAGCGGGCGAAGTCACAGACGTTCTGCTTCTCGACGTGACGCCGCTTTCTTTGGGTATTGAGACGTTAGGTGGAGTGATGACGAAAATCATTACACGCAACACGACAATCCCGACAAAAAAATCGGAAACATTCTCCACCGCAGCAGATAACCAGACAGCGGTGGACATCCACGTATTGCAAGGCGAACGCGAATTGGCAAAAGACAACCGTACGTTGGGCCGCTTTCAGCTTTCAGAAATACCGGCCGCGCCAAGAGGCAATCCGCAAATCGAAGTGACGTTCGATATCGACGCAAACGGCATCGTCCACGTTTCTGCAAAGGATTTGAAAACAAACAAAGAACAGAAGATTAAAATCGAAGCGTCTTCTTCTCTTTCCGAAGCGGAAATTCAGAAGATGGTGAAGGATGCGGAAGTCAACGCAGAAGCCGACAAGAAAGCAAAAGAAGCCGCGTCTGCCTACAACGATCTCGACAACATCATCTACACAACCGAAAAGATGGTGACCGATGCGCCGTCTCTCGATGCCGCAGTGAAGTCTGAAATCGAAGCGAGCGTTCAGAAAGCGAAAGACGCTCTCATGTCGCGCGACGCCGACCGCATGAAAAGCGCCGCACAAGACTTAGGCGCCGTGGTGCAGAAGCATCAAGCCGCTTTTGTTACGCCGGAAAACAACGCAGGCGCAGAACCTCATGCAGGAGAGCCGCACCAAGCCGCCGATAACAAGGACGAGAAAGTAGTCGATGCTGAGTTTACGGAAATAAAAGACGATAAAAAATAATGGCCGATAAACGCGACTACTACGAAGTGTTAAGCGTCGCACGCTCTGCGACGCTTAACGATATTAAAAGCGCCTACCGCAAGCTTGCGATGCAATACCACCCGGATAAAAATCCGGGGAATGCAGAAGCCGAAGCGAAGTTCAAAGAAGCGACGGAGGCTTACGAAGTCTTGCGTGACGAACAAAAGCGCAAGCTATACGACCAGTACGGCCACGCAGGGATTGGCGGTGCCGGAGCTCAAGGGTTCGGCCAAGCGGCTTATAGCGACTTCTCCGATATTTTCTCTGGAACAAGCTTTGAAGATATTTTTGAAAATTTATTTTCGGGCGCCGGGTTTGGTCGCTCTCGCGGCGGCCAATCGCAAAGACGCGGCAGCGATTTGCGCTACAACTTAGAGATTACGCTCGAAGACGTTTTCAAAGGAAAAGAAGAAGAGATAACGATCCCGCGCGAAGAAAGCTGCACCGATTGCAACGGCTCAGGTTCCTCCGACGGGCGGCTTGACACCTGCCATATATGCGGAGGCTCCGGCCAAGTGCGTCG
>CAUJII010000180.1 GCA_963205035.1 Spirochaetota bacterium | reverse complement strand
CGTGCGCGTTCACCAGTTTTACAAAGTCGAGCTTGTCAAGTTTGTACGCGCAGAAGATTCCGAGGTGGAGTGGAAAAAACTCACAGCCGACGCGGAAAGAGTTTTGCAGAAGTTGGGTCTTACATACCGCGTCGTCGCGCTCTGTTCAGGTGACATGGGTTTTACCTCGTCGATTACATACGACCTCGAAATTTGGATGCCGGGGCTCAAACGCTGGCTTGAGATTTCATCGTGCTCGAACTTCAAAGACTTCCAAGCGCGTCGTGCGAAAATCCGCTACAAAAATCCTGAGACGGGAAAAAATGAATATGTGCACACAATCAACGGTTCGGGAGTCGCCGCAGGCCGACTGATTGCAGCACTCTTAGAATATCACCAGACGGCAGACGGCAACATCGACTGGGCGGCGATAGACGCGAAACTCGCTTAAGCAGCGCTCCTTTGGCAACGTATTCTTTTCACACGCCCAAAGCCTTGCACAAGGAACGCTTCGACAAGGTTGTGCATGCGCTCTTGCAAAAAGAAATACCACAGGGGATTTCAAAATCACTCGCGAGAAAACTCGTGATGGCGGGTGCTTGTTATTTGAACGGCAGCCGATGCCGCATTGCGTCAAAACCAGTCTTCGAAGGTATTGAAGTCCGCGTTGTCTTTAAGCCCGAGCGTGTAGAGTCTGTGCGGTTCGACATAGCACCTTTAACAAAAGAAAATATTTTGTACCACGAAAACGGCATCTTAGTCGTCGACAAGCCGGCGCATGTCCCCACCGTGCCGACAGTCGATAACGCCCGCGATAATTTGGTCTCCATGCTCAAGGCTTTTTTCGGCAAAGATCAATACATCGGCATCCACCACCGACTCGACGCGCAGACGTCGGGGTGCATTCTTTTTACAACCGACGAAAGGCGCAACGCGTTCGTCTTTTCTCTCTTTCAAGAACATTTGATTCAAAAAAAATACCGCGCACTCGTGCACGTCGCAAGAGAAAAAATCCCCCCGGCCTGGGAGGTAAAGAACCAGCTCGTGCGTGCGGAGAAAAAAAAGAACCGCTACCATTCGACAGAATTTCTCAAACTCCCAGACACCGAGGGGTCGTTTGCGTTCAGCCGTTTCACCCTCCTCGAAAAACGAGAGACGACCGCGCTCATCCAAGCCGAGCCCGTGACAGGGCGCACGCACCAGTTGCGTGTGCACCTGGCGGAATATGGCCTGCCCGTCGTGGGGGATAAATTCTACGGCGGCCCACCTGCGGAACGGTTGATGCTCCACGCGGAGAGCCTCTCTTTTCGCGAGGAAAACGGCGGGCGGGAAGTTGTGGTAACTACCACAAAACTACCGTTTTGAGGGCAGACTCAAAAGACTTTCCGCGTCATGCGCTTCTTAGTATCTTACGGTCAATGAAAGACTTTATCTTACAGCAAATCAAAGATTCCGTGGAAACCAAAGAACGCATTTTGAAAGATACCGCGCTCGTTGATTTAATAGACACCATCGCAAAGGACCTGATCGCGGCCTACCGCGCGGGCAAGAAGACGCTCATCGCTGGCAACGGTGGGAGCGCCGCCGACGCGCAACACATCGCGGCGGAGTTTGTGAGCCGTTTTTATTTCGACAGGCCGGCGTTACCTTCGATTGCGCTCACCGTCGACACTTCCGCACTCACCGCCATCGGCAACGACTACGGTTACGAATATCTTTTCTCGCGTCAGCTCGAAGCGAATGCACAAAAGGGGGATTTCTACATCGCGATCTCGACATCGGGCAACTCGAAGAATATTTTACACTCGCTCGAAACTGCCAAGAGACTGGGCGTTAAGACGATCGGGCTGACAGGTGCAAAGGGCGGCAAGATGAAAGAGATGACCGACTACTGCATTTGCGTCCCTTCAGACGAAACTCCCCGCATTCAAGAAAGCCATATTTTGATTGGACACATCTTGTGCGCGGCGGTCGAGAAAGATCTTTTTGAAAAAGAGTATCGCAAGTAGATTCGCTCAAAAATAAATTTGCGTCAGATTTTCTGTCAGGTACGCGAAAGCATCGTCTACGCTGTCTGAAAAATGGATGAGCTTCAAATCTTCTTTCTCGATCATGCGCCACTTAGCGATCGCGTCCCAGTTTAAGACATCTTGCCAATAGTCTTTGCCATAAACGACAATCGGCACTCTCTTCTCGATTTTTTGCGTCTGCACGAGTGTCAGCATCTCGAAGAGTTCGTCGAACGTGCCGAACCCTCCGGGAAAAATGATAAGAGCCTTCGCCAAGTTGATGAGCCAAAATTTGCGCATGAAAAAATAATTGAACTCAAAGTTTAATGACTCCGTGATGTATGGGTTCGGTTTTTGCTCAAAAGGAAGAGAGATGTTGATGCCGACAGAAAGCCCGCGCGCTTTGGACGCGCCTCGGCTTGCCGCTTCCATGATACCCGGGCCGCCGCCCGAGCTGATGAGAAAGCGGTGCTCGTCGGAGCGTAGCTTCTTCGACCATTGCGTCAGCTTGAAAGAAAGAGCGACCGCTTCTTTGTAATACCGCAGTCTGAGCTTGAAGAGTTTTTCTTCTTCGCTATTCCAAAGACCTGCGGCTTTCATTCTTGCAATTTCTTCTTTTGCCTTGTGGGGGGCTGTAATCCGCGCAGAACCAAAAAAAACAATGGTATCCTTGACTCCCGATTTCGTAAAACTATTGAGAGGCATGAGATATTCGGTGAGGATGCGCACGGGGCGCGCTTCAAGAGAAGCCATGAATGTCGGGTCTTCGTATGCTTTGGGGTGCGCGCGTCGTTTTGCCATATACTTACTTATCGGCACGCTTTTTATTGTGCCTATCTCAAATCTGCTCCTTGCCGGCACTCGGCCAAGCCACACGGGAGAAAAATGGCGCATTTTGGACGGCGATGTTGATTTGCGCCTCCTGCGCAATCAGCCGCATTATGTCGCCGAGGGCATGGGGGCGGCAGGCATGCTCTTAGGTGAGAGCGAGACGGATTTATTGAAGAGATACGGCCCACCGGCTTATCGAAACTATGCGCAACCTGAAACGCTCATCTATACGGAACTCGTTTTTAACGCTGACTTTGTTTTAAGAAATGGCCGTATCGTGAAAATTTCTCTCGATGTCGCGAAGAAAAAGTCGCCTTCTTTAGAATGGCTGACTGCGTTAGGTCTGCGTGAAGCGATGCTCGAAAAAATGTCGCCTGAAAAGGCCGCTCAATATCTGTCGCGTTTTTACCGCACGTCACGCGTACGCTTTAGCGAGACTTCGGTCGAAGT
>CAUJII010000179.1 GCA_963205035.1 Spirochaetota bacterium | reverse complement strand
CGTCTCTTGTGCTGCGGCTCGCGCTCTATTTTGCGGATGAGGTCTTGCCTACTCAAACGGTTGTGGAGCATTTCTTTGCGTACAGGATTGCGGTGTCTTGCCATGGTATTAATCCATCTATGATTGAACCTCGTCAGAATCGAGAGCGCTTGTCAATGGAATCGCAGTCTTTGGTCAAGGCCGCCGGAAAAACCAGCGGGGCCTGCGCACCACTACGGCTAAAAATTGCAGCGAGAACGCTACCGATGAGGCTGTGCATCAGAGAGGAAACCGCACAGGGCACCGCCGCAAGTGCTGTTAAGTGGCGCGTCGCCAAGACAACACCCAACCCCGAATTTTGCATTCCGACTTCAATCGAAATTGTGCGCGCTTGTGTAATCGGTACTTTGGAGAGACGCGAAAAGACGTATCCAAAAAAGAAGCCACCCGAATGCAGAACAAAAACAGCACCTGCAATTTTAAGTCCACTCGTTAAGATCTGCTCTCTTGAACTGCCAATGATCGAAGCGACAATCAGAACAATCGTAATAACCGCCCAGAAGTTTGCCGACTTCTCAAAGGCCTTGGCGGCAGAAGGCAGAACTTTTTTCAAGACCAGCGCCAACACAATCGGCAGAAGAATCACAGCGGCGGTATCTATTACCATTGCGCCCGCATCGACCGGAATGCGCGTTCCGATAAGCCACGCTGCAAGTGCCGGAGTTAAGAGTGTCGCCGCTAACGTCGAGCATGCAGTCATCGTCACAGAAAGCGGTACATCCGCCTTAGCGAGAAAAGTGATTACATTCGAAGCCGTGCCGCCTGGGCAACACGCGACAAGAATAAGTCCTGCTGCTATTTCAATCGGCAGCGAAAAAAGTACCGCAGTCAAATAACCCATCGCGGGCATCACGGTGTATTGAAGCAAAAAACCGATTGCAACGTGTTTGGGTTTTTCCAAGACGCGCTTAAAGTCAGAGGCTCTAAGCCCCAGCCCGGTGAAGAACATGATGAGAGCAAGACCGAGTTTGATATGAAGCGGCCCAAACCATGTAAAGACTTCCGGCCGCCACAGCGCAAGTGCCGACGCAGCAGTCGCGAGGAATGGGAAAAGCTGAGTGAGTCGATCCATGGAATCCGCGAAACTGTAGCTTTCTAAAAATTCGGCCGCCGAGCGATTTCGCCTTTGGCAGCCGAGCTAGATAACCTCAGCCCCCAATTCTCTTATGGATGCAGGTCGCGCGGGCCTTCATAGATGACGCGCGGACGAAACAAGCGGTTGTTCTGCTGCTGCTCGATGTGGTGCGACACCAACCCCGCAAGACGCGAACACAAGAAGATTGGCGTGTAAAGATCAATCGGCACGTTGATGAGGTAGTAGAGAAGCGCAATGGGATAATCCGCGTTGGGGAATAACCCCTTCTCGCGCGCCATCGTCTTTTCAATCGTTTGGTAGATAGAATAAAGATCCTTACCGTCGCTTTTTTGATCGACAAGCTTGGGGATATAGTCTTTCATGAGAAATGCGCGTGGGTCGTATTTTTTCATATACACGCGGTGGCCAAACCCCATGATTTTATCTTTGCGCGTCAGTTTCCCCATGATGTAGCTTTCGGCGGTCGAAGGGCCACCGGTTTTTGCCACTTCGAGAAACATCTGCATCGCCGCTTCGTTGGCTCCGCCGTGGAGCGGGCCTTTGAGAGATGCGACCGCGCTCGCGCACGCGCCGTAAATATCGGATAAGGTCGAACCCACAACGCGTACGGCAAAAGTAGAGTTGGGCATTTCGTGTTCGATATAAGTTGTTAGGATTTTATCGAGCGTGTCGCTTTCAACAGCCGTGGGTTTGGAGCCCTTAATCATATAAACGAAGTTTTCTGAATAACCCAACGATTTATCGGGCTTCACAAATTCTTGACCGGTAATCGCGCGGTAGCTATTAACGGCAATCGTCGGCGCCTTCGCCAGAATTTTGAGAGCCTTCTCTTCATTCGCCTCGCGCGAAGTGTCCATGAGTGGGCCATGCTCTTCATAGCCGCCTAAAATAGAGATGCCGCTTCGGAGTGCATCCATCGCCATCGTTTTCTTGGGCAGTAGTTTGAAAATCGCGTACATCTCTTCGGGGATGTCTGCTTGCGCCATGAGCTTTTTTTCAAATGCGCTCGCTTCGGCGTCTGTCGGGAACTTGTTGTAGATGAGTAAGTATGCGACTTTGATGTAGGATGTCTTTTGGATAAGCTCGATTAAGTCGTAGCCGCGTATAACAATCTGTTCTTTCTCGGTATCGAGCCACGAAAGCTCGGTTATACAAGCGATGACTCCGTCGAGTCCGGGTTTATATTCGGGATGTTCATTTGCCATAGTTACTCCTGTTGATTGACGCTGTGCGCCTACACACTTTTGAAGGAACAAACGTAAAAAACGAGTCACCACGACCACAATTTTGAAAGAGGATGCGCTATGCCCGAGCGAGTGCTCCTCTTACAAGATACCTACGAAGTCAACGACATGCTGAACCCTTCTCTTTTTGCGCTCATGGCTTTGTTTCCCGATGCAGACGTGGGCTTTCTACAAAACAAGAGTAATGCTCTGCCGCCCGAGCTACAGGAACGCCGCACCGAATTTTTTGCTGCAAGGCTTTCCGCTAAAGCGTTGAAAGACCTCGACACCTTAGTCGGGGTTGAAGCGACAATCCCCATCGAAAACTATGATCTTGTGATTTGCAATACGCGGGGTGCGCTCGGCCACTTGCGCAAGAAAAAGAGCAAAAAACCGCGCATCATCGTCTATTACCACGACCTCTTGCCATTTTTGTGGAGACAGGACAATACCGATTGGAATGAGCAAGAATCGAATCAATTACTGCGCTGGCAAGAAATCGACTTAGAGTTCTCACAAGGCATCGACACCGCAGTCGCAGCGCAACTTTCTCTCAGGCAAACTCTCGCTACAATGCAAGCGCGCGACGTGCACTTGGCCTACCCGCTTGTCGACCAAGATCTCTTTTACCCCGACATCGAAACTCCGCGAGAGTATTTTCTCGCGACAGACTCGACAGATTTGGAAACACTCATGCACATCGCCGCGTGTGTGACCGATAAGCTCGTTGTTTTGGGAGAATACCGCTATAACAAACTCTTCCGCGAATTAAAGCCCGACAATATTTTTTATACGGGAGAAATCTCTGTCGCAGAAAAGGCGTATTACCTCGCGGGAGCAAAGGCTTTTTTTTGCGGCGCGGCACACGAACTCGACCACCTGCCGCTGGCTGCGCTCAAATCGGGTATTCCCATTATTGCGCACCCTTCGCAAGGCATGCGCGAATTCTTAACCGACGCCGACTTGGGGTTTGAACTCGAGACAGGCTCTGCCGAAGAACTTCTGCACTTCATTCGATACTACCGCAATAAAAATATAAACCGCGA
>CAUJII010000178.1 GCA_963205035.1 Spirochaetota bacterium | reverse complement strand
TATCGGGTGGCCGAAAATCTCGCGCCAACTGCGCTTGCGCGTCAAAGCAAACGCATGCACAAGCGCGTGCCCACACTCATGCCGCAAGAGCCTCATTGCTTCTTCTTTCTCTTCGCCTTCCGCTTCACCAATCATCTTGCGTTCGAGCGCAATGAGGCGCGGGTGCGCGAGATAGAAGGGCAGCGCAATCGCAGGCACACCTTCAGGTGAAAACCATTCATCGCCTAAATAGCACGGCGGACGGATAGTGAGTTCGCGCGCTTCGAGTTCAGAATAAAGATTGCGTACGAGCTCGGCGAGCCAAGTGTTTTCGATCTTAAGAGGTAAATCACAAAGACGCAATTCGAGCAGGTCTTTCTCTTCAATGGTATCGAGGTCGACTAAACGCGCAGCCACTGCCATAAAAAAACATTCTGTGCCAGCGTGTCAAGAGGTTCGGCGAGTTCTCGCCTCAACTCTTAAGATGTTCGGCGTAAAGAAAGCCTCTTTGCTAAAGTCACTTGATTGCCCTTCGCGTTAAACTCGACGGAATCAAAGGCGTTCATCGCCATGGTTATGCCACGCCCATGTTCGAGGTAAAGCATCCCCTCGTCGGAGTCTGCCTTCTTGATAAATTCTTCGTGGTCGAACCCATCGCCGTCGTCTGTGATGCGAATAATGAAATGTGTCCGATTGACGACATAACGCACTTGGACTTTGCGATGCGCATAACGAGCCTCCTCTTGACGACGCGTTAAGAACTCCATAAAATCTTGTTCTTCGAGAACGCGGGTTTTTTCCTCAAACGAGATTGCAAGGTTCCCGTGCTCGATAGCGTTGATCAAGATTTCGCGAATACACGTGCGGATGACGGTGACTTCTTGCTGCGAGTAATGGAGCGTGATGCGGTCTGCAATGTGTTCGCTCAAGACATCGGCATGCAGAACACAGTTATCGAGAACGTAACTACCCTTTTCTTGCCGCAGAAATTGTAGGGTGATATCCGGCTCCATCGCGATGGCGCGTGCGATGATTTCATCTTCGCCGTTCACTCGACTAAGCTGTAAGCTCAAAAGAACTTCAACGCCATCGCTACGGTGCTTGTGAATGAGCCGCGTTCTAAACCGTGGAATTTTTCCTTTTTCGACGAGGAGTTTTATTTGCGTACCTAAATGGTCGCGCCCCATTTCATGGTTGCTATGCGCGTTTTGTGTGACGAACGCTGCAAGATTCCTGTCAATCATCTCTTCGGGAGTGAAAGCCAGCATCCGTTGCGCGAATTTGTTCATGCTCAAGATGCGGCAATCGGTATCCATTTGAAAAATGAGGTCTTCTGCGTCGTCGACCAAGTGCCGGTATTTCGCTTCTGCCTTTTCGAGCTTGGGGATTGTCTCGTTCAAGAGACCTTTCGTATGGTCGCGTTCCTCTTCGAGTAGCGATTCTGTTCTGTGTACTTCTTTCCAGTTATAGACTGAATACCACGCTAAGAGGCTGAACGTGGCGAACCAACAAAGGTAACCGGGGAAATCCGCCAAATCTTCAGGCAAAGGATAAAGTGGAGTCAAGAATTTATACGACGCCAAGATGGCAAAGATGCCGATGGCCGCTAAGAAGAGATGCGCGGTAATCGACTTCCAACTGCCATAGCGGTAGAAAAGAAAAACAATCGGGAATTGAGAAAGAATAATGAGATGCATTTGCGCTTTCTCACCCAAGTAGAGCGCGAGCGTCAGGCAAAAGAGACTCACAAAAATATTATTGAGAAAAGTCACTTGAAAAGAGCCCGTGAGATTTTTTATCGTGACTGTTACCGCGACAAGAGCGGGGTATGCGAGCGTCGTCGCCGCAAAAGGTAAAAGGTAGCCGATGTAGTGATCGTAATCGCGTTCTAAAAGAACAACAGAAAAAGCCAATTCGATGAGAGCGATATAGATGCCCGCCGCAAAGCCCATCGAGAAGAGCATGTTCAAAACGCGGTTGCGTTTCAAATCAACGGCATTCGTGAAATGGCGGCTACCCGAGTTGACATATTTTTGCCAGAGGCCTGCCATAGAGAAGGTGCACTTTTCTCAGCTTTCCTCGATTTGTAAAGAGGATTGTCGTAGTTAGACAGAGCGTGTCGGGCGAGCCAACAGTGGCCGATCCTGCCGCCCGATCGAATAAATGTAATAACTATTACAAATTCCCGCTTTCTCTCAAATCCGCACTTTTTTGAAATAGTTAGTCCAAATTCTAACTTTTTTTCTGAAAAGTGAGAAAAAAACACACTTTCTGGGTATCGCCCACTCAATACCCAAACCTACGCAGAATTTCTTCAGGGGTGACACTGGGTTCGACGACGACGGTCTCGATGCCTTTTTCGGTGAAGTGCGCGACGGTGATTTTATTCTCAGGGCAAATATCGAGGCAGCTAATGTCTACGGGTCTGACGGTGTTCTTGATGCCGCGCTCTTTCACGAGCGCTTTGAGCGCAACACGCAGTTTTGTTTTATCGCCGTCCATTTGGCCAATTTTGCCGGAGCACTTAGTACAAACCGCAATCGTGTTTTGCCAAGGGTGCGTCG
>CAUJII010000177.1 GCA_963205035.1 Spirochaetota bacterium | reverse complement strand
GGCGTAAAAAACAAAGCGACCGCGACGCCAATAATGAGGAGGGTTTTTGCCGCCGTCAAAACATTCTGAAATCCTTCGCCAATTTTGACACGCGCTATGTGAAGGAATGCAATCAAAACGGGAATGAACGCGGCCAAGAGTTGCAGGCGGAAAGCTGACGGTTGAAGCAGGTCTGTTCGAGTTTGGTTAATTCCGCCCACGACGAGTTCGACAATCGTGAGCGAGGTGAATGCGATGGGTGCCGAAAAGCCCACCGTCAAAGAAACAAACCCGGTCAAGAATGCAGGCAGTTTTCCGAAGATGTTGTTGAGGTATGCAAACTCGCCACCCGCTTCGGGATACGCCGCCGCGAGTTCGGCGTAGCTCAAAGCGCCGGATAGCGCGACCAAACCGCCGACAAACCATAGCGCCAAAATTATCGTGGGGCTCAAGTGCGCATCGTAGACGAGCTCGTTGCTCGTGCGAAACACTCCCGAACCAATCATGCTGCCGATGACGGTAAAAGCCGCCGTCATGAAGCCGAGTTGTCTAACAAGTTGTGTGTTCATTAGATTGGATTTTTCCTGTGCGCGACCATGAGGTTAGAGCGTGGCGGCTTTCTGAGCACTCCGTACCCAAAAGGAAAAGGCAGATCGGGCGGATGCGTCTCTTTGTAGAGTTTCGTAAGTTCTGGTTGCACGGGGTTTTGCGGTCGCACCGACATCGTGATAGCGGGCCCTTTGAACTCTCCGAAAATTGTAATGTTGAAATTGTCTTTGAGGTCAACGTAGCGAAATCCCGAATCGTCCTGCACAATGGCGTTGGGCAACCCCATAAAAAACTCTCTCACCGAACGGTAATAGTTATTGTGCATTAAGTAGACGGCCGCCTTGAGCATCATCATGCCGCCTTTTTTTTGTTCTAAAAATTTTGTCAGCGGGTATTGTGGGTCGACACTTTTTGAATCTAAGTATTGTTCAATATAAGTGAGCGATCTCACACGCGCATCGTCGTCGGTGCGGAACCAAATTCTCACGCCGCCGGGTTTGAAATCAAGGACAGGGTTATCGAGAACCACAGGCACACCCTTTGGCGAGATATAGATTCTTTCAAAATCGACGATGTGCCAGCCGAGCCCCGAAGCAAACGCCAAGAGCACGGGAGCAATCCCTGGTATTTCCTCGTTCTTGATGATATTTCTTTTCATGTGTGCCGAATAAAAATAATTGCGGTCTGCGATGTTGTTGATGACCGAGCGCATCGCTCTCAATCCTTGATAATATTTGCCGCTATTCTTTTCAGGGTGAGGAATGTCGCCTGCTTTTTCGAGCGCAACCATGATGTACTCGCTCGCTTCAGGGCAAATAGTGTATAGGTTGATGATGTCCGCGCCGCAGAGTGGATACACAGCGGGTTTATCGCGATGGCAAACAGGGCCGTTTGGGTTTTTCTCAAGCGTTGTCTCGCGCCACCGGCTAATCGGTTCGATGCTATGCTTGCGCACCTTCTGCCAGAAGCGCGCCATTTTCTCTCGATGCTCTGCATACTCCGGCTGAGCCGCTATGGGAGCCATCGCACTATCTGCGGGTAAATCGAAGCCCCCGAGGTAGCGTGCCATATCGTCGTAATAATACCCTGTCGTGGCGTCGGCTTTCGCTCCCACGACACGGCCTGTTTTGTCGTCGATGACCTTGGAGCTTTGGCAGGTAGTGAGAACTCCCATCAAAAGGAGAGAGTTCAGCCATAGAATTTTTTTCATAGATTTCTTCTTTCTTAGTTCTATTTTGTTTTGCGCAAGTACGCGTCGATAAAAGGAGCAAATTCCCCATCCATAACGTCTTGGACTTGCGCGGTCTCATGCCCTGTGCGCAAATCTTTCACCATATTATACGGATGAAAAACATAACTACGGATTTGGTTGCCCCATGAAATATCTTTGCGCTCGCCGCCGCGCGATTCGATTTCCGCTTCTTTTTCCGCACGCGCCCGCTCGTAGAGCTGCGCCTTGAGCATCTTCATGCACGTCAGCCGATTTTGAATTTGGCTCCGCTGCGATTGGCTCGATACGACAATCCCCGAAGGCATGTGCGTCATGCGCACGGCAGACTCGGTCTTGTTGACGTGCTGGCCGCCCGCACCCGAGGCGCGGTATACATCGACGCGCAAATCTTTGTCTAAAACTTCAATTTCTACATCGTCGGAAATTTCAGGCGAAACGTGAACGGCAGCAAACGACGTGTGCCTGCGTTTATTCGAGTCGAAGGGGGAAATCCTCACGAGACGGTGAATGCCGTTTTCTGCTTTAAGATAACCAAAAGCATTCGGGCCGCTAATAAAAAGCGTCGCGTTCTTGATGCCCGCTTCTTCCCCTTCTTGGTAGTCGACAAGCTCGGCGGTAAATCCTTCTATTTCGGCGTATCGCGTGTACGCACGCAAGAGCATGTCGGCCCAATCTTGCGACTCGGTGCCACCCGCGCCGGGGTGGATGTTGACGAACGCATTAGAAGCATCGTCGGGGCCTGTCAGCAGGCTTTCTAAATCGAGCTTTTCAAAGTCCACGCGGAGAGCCTCACCCTTTTGCGTGAGTTCGGCCGCCATGCCGTCGGCGTTTTCCATTGCCGCAATTTCTGCATATTCGATTGCATCGGCAATCGCATGCTTCAATGCACCCCACGATTCCGTTTTGCGTTCTAAGTGTGCCATACGGGTTTGTAGCTCGCGCACTTGGCTGCGGCGGCTGTCGTCTGCGAAGAGAGCGGGGTCTTCCATTTTTTGCCGCAAGTCTGCAAGCTCTTCTTCTGCACTCTTCAGATTCAGTTCTTGATAACGCGCGTCGATTTGATCGCGTAAAGCACCCAACTCACTCAGGACTTCTTTGAGGGTATGCGCCACGGGGGTAGAGATGCAATGCGCGACTCGGCGAAAAGTATTAAGAAAAAAAAAGCGGGTCACAGACCCGCTTTCGTACTTCGCTTCTTAAGGCTTCTTAAAGATTGAAAGAAGCACCGACACGGATAACATATCCGCTCATGTCAGCTTTTGTGGTTGTATTTTTTTCTACTTGGCCACCGCGATAGCCCGCTTCGATAATCAAGTTTGTCGCTGAGCCTGAACCTTCGGTCAGCATGCCGAGGTTGAATGCTGCTCCGAGCATCCCTTGGTACATAAAGCCAGCCATAGAGTCGTTGACTTGCGCTACGCCCGGAACGTCAACTTGCGCAAAAGTCCAAGCATAGCCTATGCCCACAGTTACATAAGGTTGTACTGTTGGCGTATCGTCGCTCCCCATAGGGATTAAGAAACGGCCATTGATAAGAAGCGGCAGTGTGTAGTAGTTATAGCTCGCCATGCTTTGTGTAACAAGGGGCCCGCCGCTGCCGCCACAATTCGCCACGCAATTTTCAAACTTGATCCAGTTGAAATTGACCTCGGGCACCACTGCAAAATAGCGATCCATGTTGATTCCATAAGCAACGCCTGCATCAAAGCCTATCTTGTCTTTCGCAGCATGAACCGAACCAACGCCGCCTTTGATTTCTAAGCTATTGGCCGCAATTACTGTCGGTAGGGCAAAAACTAACCCTAATGCCGCCAAAAAACCAAAAATTGATTTCTTCATTTTTTCTCCTTTGGGTGCCTTTTTAGCCCCCTATTCCTATTAGACGAATTAAACCTCCGAAGAGGTCGTTAAAATTAGTATTTTTTATGGCTTTGGGCCTGTCAAGCCGAACTCATGGGATAACGTTGAGAATGGGCGCGGGATTTGTTGGGGGGTAACTTCACAGGCAACATTGCATTCAATGCGCCGTAAATCTGAAAGCCTCGCAACTTTGCGCGCAAAGTTGCTGCTAAAGCGGCAAAGACGCCTGCTTTCAGTCTTACGGTACCCCCCCTAACAAATCCAGCGCCCTTGAGATTCGTCCTCTGCGAAGAGTTTAGGCTCAGAACTCATCGCAGTCCCGTGCCTTGACGAAAAATGTAATAACTATTACAAGTTCTCCGGTTTCTTGAAAATCCGCACTCTTGTGGTAGTTATTACAAAATTCACACTTTTTTTTGATTTTGAAAAAAAGTTCAAATTTCGTGAGAAAAAAACACGGTTTCTCGGTATTTAATATATAGAGGGGGCGTATTTATGGAATACCATCAGACATCGGTTTCGCTGCGCGAGAAGTCGTATCGGCGACTCAAGGCCGCGCAGCTAATTTTTGCCCGGCATGGGATTAAATGGGGTGAGGGGGAGATCATTTCGCGGCTTTGCAAAGAAACTGTGTTACGCTACAGGTCTGGTGGCGCTTGGACAGTATCCGCACGTAGGTACAACATCCAGACTAACGAGATTAAATACGTCATCAGACCGTGGCGAGTCGACAAGAACCTCTACGGCGTGCTTTGGCAGCGGACGATTCATTCGGGCGAGTCGGTTTCGCGGTTTGTCGACTTCGCGATTCGGGTTTTCATGCCGCGATTTGTCGAGATGTATCTTCACTCGCCCCGGCGCGGGTCGGCGTACTCCGTGCGAAATCACCATTTCTGGGCGGCGCGGTATACCCGTCGCAAGAATTTTCCTGACTATTTTATTAACTACCAAAAAGTCACTGAAAAAAATGCGAACGGTGGGCTCGAAACGGCCCGGAAGGCGATTCTCATCGCGAAAAAAAATCTCTCGTACGCTGAATACATCCACTGCCTACGAACGTGCATATAGCACAGTTTTTTTTAGCGGCATGGGTACCCCCCTCTCAGCCTCGCGGTGTGTGCAGGCATACGATGTGCCCCTCGACGGTGCGCGGGGACCGCCGAACTACGCCACCGGTGGGCTGTCTGAAAAGTCGGTTCCTGCGGTCGTCGCTTGCGCTGAGCCTTGTTGCGACCCGAATGCTCTCCGCTTCTGCTGCGACTTTTTTGGACAGACCCGAAGGAATTTGTGCCAATTACCGTGCGGGCTGCGCAGAAAAAAACGTTCCAGCGAGTTCTCAGCCTAAACTCTTATCCCCCTTCACTGCTGCGAAAACTCCCGCACCCTCGCGGCAATCGCTGCCAGCGGCAAGATGTCGCGCTCGTACGCCGCGCCTAATTTAACCGCTTCACGCGGCATGCCCCAAACTGCCGAAGTCGCTTCATCTTGCACCAGAGTAGGGTATCCCGCTTTGAAAAGGTCCAAAAGCCCCTGCGCTCCATCGTTCCCCATACCCGTGAGGAGTACACCCAGGGCGGCATCGGGAGCTACTTCGAGAACCGAGTGAAAGAGCACATCGACAGAAGGTTTGTGCCGCCGCACAGGTTCCGTATCGGTGACAGCCAACCGAAGCTGCCCGCTTGCCGAGCGAGTAACTATCAAGTGCTTCCCACCTGGCGCGATATACACGTGCCCCGTGAGGAGTGCTTCACCGTCCGTAGCTTCTTTGACAATGGGCTTTGCGAGTTCATCCATGCGGCGGGCAAACGCGAGCGTGAAATTTTCGGGCATGTGCTGCGTTATCACCAGGGGCAACGCATGGCTTTCGAGTCCACGTAGTACGACTTCGAGAGCTTGCGGGCCGCCTGCAGAAGAGCCGATGGCAATCAGCCGTGTCGTGGGCCTTTCTAAAGAAGCGTTCTTTTCGGCGCGCTTCATGGCAGCTCTTCGTGGCGCATCCAGCAGTCGCCGTTCCAGAGTTCAAATATGATGTGCCGGTGGCCTTTGCCCCCCATGTGCTCCGCGGCAAGCGGCATCTTTGCGCGGCTCAATACACGCCGCATCATGTCGATGTTGCGCTCGCCCACAGTCATTCCCGTCGCGTCTTGAAACTCAAACATATTCCCACCGCCAAACGCTTTCACGATATAGTCTCTGGGTTGCGTTCCATTGGCACGCATTTCTCGAAAAAAGATTTCGAGTACCTCGTCGACATACCGACCGCTGAGTTCTGAAAGCGGCATCGATCCAATTTCGTGCTGCGATTTCTCGAAAAGGCCGCGTGTCGGCAAGAGGCAGTGCGTCATGCCGCCCGCCTTCATCGTTGGATGCCAAAGACAAAGAGCCACGCACGAGCCCAAGAGCGTCTTCACGCGGAATTTCTCCACCCCCCAAAACCACTCGCCGGGTTGCAGGTACACTTCTTGA
>CAUJII010000176.1 GCA_963205035.1 Spirochaetota bacterium | reverse complement strand
AACTCGAGCGGCTCTTTGGGGCAGGGGCTTGCGAATGCAAGCGGCCTCGCGTTGGGACTGCGCTTCCAAAAGAATCCCGCTCGCGTCTTCTTAGGAATGTCTGACGGCGAATGCCAAGAAGGCATGACTTGGGAAGCCGCGATGGCGGCCGCGCACAACAAACTCACGAACATCCACCCATTCTTGGATTTCAACAACATCCAGATCGACGGCAAAGTCGAGAACGTCATGGGCGTCGAACCCCTCGACAAAAAATGTGAAAGCTTCGGCTGGAAAGTCCGTGTCGCAGACGGCCACGATTTTGGTGCAATCGAGTCTGCGTTTACTTGGTCTCTTCAAGACGAAGGTGCTCCCAAAATGATTCTCTTCAAGACAACTCTGGGCAAAGGCGTCTCTTTTATGGAACACAACCCCGATTGGCATGGCACCCCGCCCGCCGAGAAAGACCGCGACGCGGCTTTAGAAGAGCTCTCGGCGTGACCTCCTGTTACCGCAGTTCGCGTCGAAGATGACTTCGTGTCAGACGCGAACCCCCGCACTTCCTGTGCTCGGGCACACCGCAAAGATGGCATCACTTCGACAAGCTCAGTGCAAGCCGTGGCAGCGGCGCAGTAGGTGACATCCTGTCACCGTACATGTCGCGAAGATGCCCTCCGTGGCAGCGACATTGTGCGTAACCTCCTGTCACCGTACAATAATCCGAAAAATGAAGGGGACAATCAAGACGCCGCTGCCGTCCAAGAGTGCCTTCGGTACAGGCCCAAAATCGTGCGCGGCGTAAAGTGCCTCGATGCACGAGCGGTCCAAAGACTGAAATCCTAAAGACGAAACGAGCTTCGCGTCTTTCACCACGCCATTCTCATCGAGCAAAAATTGGATGTAGATGTCTTGGCTCGGGAACGTCGAGAAACGCATATACCCCGAAGCGTAACCTAACCGGTGGTACGAGTCGCCGAAGGTCGGGTAGGGGTCGCCGCCCGGAGGAGCCCACACACTTTGAATTTTGTTGATCATCGAACGAAAATAACTGTAGTGCTCGTACCGCGCTGTCGGAATCGCCGGGTTCCCTTCGTTATCCCACGAGAGCGCAAAGTCGTGCCGGAAACGGTAGTACGCGGGAATGCGTAACCGGTCGGCAGATTGCGTCGCCTCCTGCGTTGGTTTTTTTTCAGAGATTGCAATGCGTGTGCGGCCTTCTTTTGAAGTCAAAATTGTTGCCATGCGGCTCGACGAAAGAATCCGCCCTTGCAGCGGAGCCATCTCACCCGGAGACAAAACGTAGTCCGTCGAAATCGATTCAAATCCCTTTTCCTTTGTGAGCTTACCGCGTGCCTCGGAATCTTTGTCGGAGAGAAAGCGCACGGTATCGCGTTTTTTCCCTTTCACAGGCTCCGCATTTTCGAGGAGCGCCTGGATTATCTTGCCATTTTGCAAAGTTTCTTTCGTGTCTTTGCCGAAGATGAGTTGCCTAAGATCAAGGTCTAAGAACAGAACCGCAAGAATGAAAAGCGATAGGACGGCTGAAAAAAAACGCGGGAATGCAGAATTAGAAATCTGCTTCAACAGGCTCGAACTTTCCACGCTTTTTGCCAAAACCCTCACGGAGTTCATTCACTTCTTTGCCGACGCTCTGTCCCGCCCTTTTTGCGTAGTCGTCGAGAAGAACGATAGCCGTCTTAAAGTCGCCATCGGCCGCTTTGAGGCGCGCACAGTTCAATACAAACTTCGCATTCTTGATTGCCGCCCAGTCGGTCTTGCCGCAAAGTTTAAGCGCGAGCTTCGTCTCTCTCAAATTGACGGCATAGAGTTTCAAGAGAAAATACTCCGTCACTTCGTCGTTCGCATGCCCTTCTAAATACGCTGTCACAACCTCGCGTGCTCTATTCTTTTCTTTGAGTTCAAGATAGAGCGTTGCCTGCTTGCGCACCGTCTCGCCGTCGGTGAGTCGCGATGCGCCCGTAATGTGCGCCAAATTCTGCAAGGCTTCGCTCTTATTCTTGCGCAGGGTATAGATTTGTGCAATTTTCAAATACGCTTTCACCTGGTATTCACTCTGAAGAGTATTCGATTCAACAGCTTGCTTGAGCATTGCAAGCGCAATGTCCTGAGTAATTTCTTCTTCAGAAAGTAGCATGCCTTTGCCATAGAGAGCCAAAGGTTCCTTCTCGTTGCTCCGCAGTGCTCTATCGAAAAGCTCCAACGCAGAAGTCTCTTTGCCGATTTTCATGCGCTCCATGCCTTCTTCGGCGAGAGCCCGCGCCCTGCCGCAAGAGGCGACAGAGAGTGCCGCAGCGAGCGCGATCCAGAGAAAAAGTAGTCTACCTGTCTGCATCAAAGAGCGTTCTCACTTATTGCGGTGGAGCGAGGTTGGGAAGTTTACCCTTGTCGACGAGATCTTCTAAGCGAGGAAAGAGTGCCTCCACTTTATTTTTTGCAAGCGTGAGTCCTTGTGGTGCATCGCTGCTTTGTGCTACCATCTCGTTATTTTTTGTCGGGCCAAAGAATTCCACCGTTTTCGTCACGTTCGATGACAATGTGAGTGTGATTGTACCGAACTTAGGCGGTAGCGTCGCTTCTTTATAAAAGCCGACTCCTTTGAGGTCCGTCAGATCGTTCAGATAGGTCTCGGCGCGAGCCTTGTCGGTGGCGCGTGTGGGTTCTAAAGAAAATACTCCCTTGTCGTCGCCTTTGAGGCTGAACGCGCTCTTTCCACTCACTTTGATTTCGCGGATGTTCTCTTTAATCACGCGCAGGATCGAGCGGTCGCGGTATTGGTCGAACTCTTGATTCCAATCGTTGCGCAAGAATCCTTTGACAGCATAGACAGAAGAATCGCTTGCTAAGCGAACAAAGCTGCCGCTCGACTGTGCTGCGTATTTCCCCAGGACGATACGTGCGATTTTCGCGCCGTTTTCGCCTTCGAGGACAAGAGAAAAGTCGCTGTCACGGACTTCGTAGTCGCTTTGCTTTTCTTTATTCGAGCTGACTTCTTGGTAGCGGCGTGCTTCAAAAAGATTTTTCAAGCCGCTTTCAATCTTTGCGCTGTCTGCACGCAATACACCTGGAGCATGACCGGGGAACTCTGCGCTCCAACCGTCAGTCGTCCGTGTGAAGATACGCTTGTTGGTTCCGTCTTCAACGGTAATTTTTTTTACGCGGTCGGTGTTCCCTGAAATAATTGGAGAAGATTTTTCATAGCTCGTCTCAAAAAGTAGAAAGGGGTCGTTTGCAAGAAATGCCAGAAGGAACACGAAACCCGTTATTCCGAGCAAAATTAGGTTTTTCTTTTGTCTTTCCATTTCAATTACTTCCTTCGGCGTTTGATTCACCGCTCACATTGAGTCGGTTTTTTTGGTTGCGACGGTAAATCCTCAAGAAGCCTGCTGCGGAAATACCCAAGAGCGGCAGTAAGAACGCCAGTGTCGTAAAAATTTTGCGGCTCGATTCTTCGACGAGTTTCGCTTTGATGCGTGGCTTCGCTTTCTTGCGCAGAGCGACGAGTTCTTGGTTGCCGTTCATAATGTCGATTGTCGCGAAGATCATCTTGTTGTTCTCTTCGAGAAGCGGGAGGCCAGTCATCTGGTTCAAGATTGCAGTGAGGTTGCTAAACGCATAGGGAGAGCCCAAGACCAAGATGCTCGAAGCTTTCTCGGCGTTCTTAGACCACGTCTTCGGAGCGTTTTTGGGCGGCGGCTGGTTTGCATACTGGCTTGTGAATTTACCTTGGATGAAAAGCGCCAAATTATAGACTCCCGCGTTTTGCTTAGGCGCAGCCATCGCATCTTCCATTTTGGAGGGGTCTAAGAAGGCAAAGTTTGCCTGCGACCACGCATCGCTCGTCGACTTGGCAAGTACATCCACCGTAAATTTACCTTGACCTTCGCCAACTGGCAAGAGCATCGGGTTTGTTTTAAGACTCGACGTAAACGGCATCGTCAAAGCAGCATTGCCTTTCGTGGCCAAGTTTTTTTGATCGAGCCCGTCTTTAGTGACCAATACCCAAGGCGGGTAAGGGAACTTCATCATTTGCATGCCGTTCACAGGTTGAATAAACGGAATAAAGTGCGTCGACTTGGGTTCTTGCACCATGTCTTGCGCGAGTTCAATGCCATATCCCTTTAAGAAATCTGTGAGATCGGAGGGCGCCTGTCCTGCCATGAACTGTTGACCAAAACTGACATCCATTCCCGATGCTGCGACGATGAGGTTGCCGCCGCGCATGAGGAATTGATCGATACGGAATTTATCGATGGGGTCGAGTTTGCCTGGCTGCACAATGAGAAGCGTGGAAACCTCAGCCGGAATGTCAGTCGTTGTTGTATTGACTTCCATGATCGAACCGTAGAACGTTTCGATTTTTTCCGCAAAAACCGAAAGCGAAGTTGGGCTGCGCTCGGCCTTGAGGGTGAAAGGGCCGTGGCCCGATAGAATCGCAATTTTGCGTTCGTTGGGTTTGACCATCTTGAAAAGTTTTGCGGTGAGTTGGTTTTCCAAATCTTGTTGCTCGTAAAGTCCAATTAAATTGTTGAGCGTATCCGATTTCGCGCCATAAGACATCGCCAAACCGAAGTAAATACTCTGCGCCTGCGCTTTCTTCGAGCCTTGCACGGCAAGATCGAGCTGTTGAATGCCGAGACTGCGTGCCCGTTCAGCCGCCGACTTGTCGTTGTCGGGGTCTAATATCGTGAGCTTCATGTGGCCTTTAGAGCTGTTTGCGTACTCTTGGATGAAGTCGCGGACTTTGCGCGCGACGAGCACGGCTTCGTCGGGCAAATCGTTCGAGACGAAAAGCTCCATCGTGCCTTTTTCTGGCAGGCTACGCAGCAAATTTTTGCTCGTATCGGATATACGCATCGCACCCGTCGACGACAAGTCAAAGCGGATGTATGCGCCATAGCTCAACCAGCTAAAGCTAAAAAAGAAAGCGATATAAAGGAACGTCGTCGCACGGCGCGACGCGAGGAAGAGTTTTATTTTATCCATTGTGACCTCGTCTGAAGTTCTCGATGCTTGTTTTGTTTAAGTAGAGAAAAATTGCTGCGAAAGAAATATAATAGAGGATGTCCCGCGTATCGAAGAGTCCTGCCGCCAGCGAGTCCTGGTGCCACGACACCGAGAGAAAGCCTAGCAATTCTTTGAAAGGCCCAAAGAATTGTAGCACCGGTTGGTAACCCAAGAGATAGATGAAAAGGCAGGCCAAGAAACTTAAGAGAAATGCCGTGATTTGATCGCGGGTGAGCCACGAAATGTAAAGTCCCATTGCGATGTACGCCGACCCTGAAAGCCAAGCCCCTAAGTACGAGCCCAACAAGACGATAAGGTCGGGTGACGAAACATAAAGTGCAATGATGGGAATAAAAAGCGTTGTTGCGAGTGCTACGCCCAAGAAGACAAACGCCGAGAGGTATTTACCCAGAATAAGCTCCAACTCGCTGAAGGGGAGTGTCAGCAGAAGTTCGACAGTCCCACTGCGCTTTTCTTCTGCCCAAAGACGCATCGTGATGACGGGAATAAACGCAAGGTAAATGAGCTTCAGCATATCGAAAAGCCCTTGGATGTTATAGCCTCTGTCGAAAAAGCGTGTAATAAAGAAGAAAAGAAAATTCACGAGCAGTGTGAAAATGCCCAAGAATATGTAGCCAATGGGAGTGTTGAAATAATTGGCAAACTCCCGCCGGTAGACGGTCTTGATGTTGATCCACCGGATATCGATTTTTTTCAAAAATTCCATTATTGTGCTCCTGTCTGGGGTTTTGTCGTCAGACGCGAGAAGACGTCTTCGATGCTTTGTTTTTGCATAAACATTTCTCTGAGTGTCCATTTTTCGGCGACTGCGAGAGCAAAAAGTTTCTCGTTGAAGCCGCCTTGCGTTTCAGCTGTGAACCGCGTCTCTTGGTCGGAAAGCGATTGAATCGCCACGCTTTCTGACGGAGTGAGTAATGTCTGAATTTTAGGCAACGCTGCCTGCTGGTTGCCTTTGAGGGAGAACTCCCACACTTCGCGGCCTTCTTTCATTCGCTGAATTTTTTCGAGTTTATCGTCTAAGACAATGCGGCCGTCTGCGATGATAATCGCACGCTCGCACGTATCTTCGACTTCTTTCAAAATATGCGTGCTCAGAATAATCGTCTTCTCTTTAGAGAGTTCGCGGATGAGTTGGCGGATTTCTTGAATTTGATTCGGGTCGAGTCCCGAGGTCGGCTCGTCTAAAATCAAAACCTGTGGGTCGTGCAGAAGCGCAGACGCTAACCCCACGCGCTGCTTATAGCCTTTCGAGAGATTTAAGATGGGAGTATAGAGGTATTTCTCAAGACCCGTTACCTTGATTGCTTTTTGGATGCCTTTCTCCGCAGCTTCTTTCGAGAGGTTGCGGCTTTGTGCGATAAAGTTTAGGAACTCTTCCACCAGCATGTCGGAGTAAGAACTCGCGCTCTCGGGCAGATAGCCCACCATCGCCTGCACTTCGCGGCGTTCTTTGCAGACGTCGTGGCCGCCAATCGTCGCAGTGCCCGCCGTCGGCTCATAAAACCCCGTGAGCATGCGCATCGTTGTCGTCTTGCCCGCGCCGTTGGGTCCCAAGAGGGCCACAACTTCGCCTTTGCCAATCGAAAAGTTGATTTGTTTGACCGCTTCATAAGCGCCAAAATTTTTCTTTAAACCGGAGACGGAAATCATGGGAGTACGGACGGAAACGAAAATCGTGCGTCAAGCGTAATCACGGAAGAGCCTGTGCGGGGGGCGCGGGATTTGTTGGGGGGTAACTTCACAGACAACATTGCATTCAATGCGCCGCAAATCTGAAAGCCTCGCAACTTTGCGCGCAAAGTTGCTGCTAAAGCGGCGAAGACGCCTGCTTTCAGTTTTACGGCGCCCCCCTAACAAATCCCGCGCCGCCGGTCGGAAATCGCGTTGTCGGCGCGTGGAGAAGTCGAATTGATACGCGTGGTTCGCTATTTTTCGCTCTGGTGCGCTCTCTTTGCGCTCTTCCATCTCTTTGTTACATTCTCAATTTCAGAGGTCAAACTTTCGTTCGCGGTACTTCTTTCTACATTGGCGGCGGATTTTTTTTGGGCTCTCTTCTTGGGGTCGGTTGCAGCGCTCCTTGCGAAGCGGCGCGTCGGCCGGCTGCTCACGCCTCTCTTCGCCGTTCTGTTGGCACTCTTTCTACTCGTCGCGTTTGGGTTTGTTACGCTCTATGAGAGACCTTTTGCGTTTACCTTTGTGCGTCTCGACTCGGTATCTATTTGGAAAGAAAATTTTGTTTCTGCTTTTTATGAAGTGGGATTTCCCCATCTGCTGTTTATTCTTTTCACGGCAGGAATTCTGTACTTGCAAAACAAGTACCGAGACCAGAGTCAATCCCTCGTCTATTTTCTAGCCGCAACGTTTGCGTTGGGCGGGCTTTGGGGACTCTCGTTTTTTGCGCCGAGCCCGACAGAGGTTTTTTCCAATCCAATTTCTGCGGCTCTTTACAAGAAAAGTGTAACTCGTGAATTTTCAGAGATAAAGCTTTCTCCAAACGATGTGATTCCCTCGCTCGATTCTCCAGACGTCGGGCCTTACTTGCGTCCCGTCAACGTGGTGCGCCGCTCGAAACGCAACGTCATCTTTTATTATCTCGAGTCGACGCCGTTTTCTGTCATCGGAAAAAAGATTCAGGGCAGAGAAGTTACGCCTAATCTCAACAAGTTCAAAGAAAGGTCGATATTTTTTGAGAGGCATTATGCGAACTTTCCGCTGAGCATCAATGCGTTCTATAACTCGTTTTGTAGCGCATACGCTTTGCCCGACGGCGCGTGGATTTCTTTGGCACTACCCGATTTCAAAGTTCCGTGCCTTTCAGAAATCTTGGCAAAAGAAGGCTACCACGCGGCTGCACTCCATGCGGGGTATTTGGGCTAT
>CAUJII010000175.1 GCA_963205035.1 Spirochaetota bacterium | reverse complement strand
GCGGAATCCCTTCTGCGCGCGGCCAGCATCATCGGTGCCGACGACAGCCTGTACGACGCGCACAACATCATGGTCGTGCATCATCTGAACGCTGCGCTGCGTGCGCACAACCTGTATCAGCGCGATGTCGACTACATCGTGCGCGACGGCGAAGTGATCATCGTCGACGAATTCACCGGCCGCACCCTTGCGGGTCGACGCTGGTCGGACGGCCTGCATCAGGCCGTCGAGGCGAAGGAAGGCGTATCGATCCAGCGCGAAAGCCACACGTTCGCCTCGATCACCTTCCAGAACTACTTCCGTCTGTACAAGAAGCTGGCCGGCATGACCGGAACCGCCGACACCGAAGCTTACGAGTTCCAGCAGATCTACGGACTCGAAGTGGCCGTCATTCCGACCCATCGCCCGATGATCCGCAAGGATCATCCGGATCTGGTGTTCCTCAAGGCGGAAGCGAAGTGGGGCGCGATCATCGAAGACATCAAGGCATGCAATGCGCGCAAGCAGCCGGTGCTGGTCGGCACCACCTCGATCGAGGTGTCGGAGATGCTCGGCGAGCGTCTCGAAGCGCTCCGCATCCCGCACCAGGTGCTGAATGCCAAACAACACGAGCGGGAAGCGCACATCGTCGCACAGGCGGGTCGTCCCGGCGCGGTGACCATCGCCACCAACATGGCGGGGCGAGGCACCGACATCGTGCTCGGCGGCAATCTCGATGCCGAACTCGCGCTGCTGCCGCCGGAAGCCGGCGAGGCCGAGCGCGCCAAGGTCAAGGCCGATAGGCAGCAGCGCCATGACGATGTGCTGGCCGCGGGAGGCCTGCACATCGTCGGCAGCGAACGGCACGAATCGCGCCGCATCGACAACCAGTTGCGTGGGCGTTCGGGACGCCAAGGCGACCCCGGTAGCTCGCGATTCTACCTCTCGCTCGAAGACGAGCTTATGCGTATTTTCGGTTCTGACCGATTAGGCCCTATTATGCAACGCTTCGGCATGCAAGAAGGCGAAGCGCTCGAGCACCGCATGGTGACGAACGCCATCGAACGAGCGCAAAAACGCGTCGAAGCTCACCACTTCGAGATGCGTAAGCACCTCTTGGAATACGACGATGTGATGAACAAGCAACGCCAGTATATCTACATGATACGCAACGAAGTCCTCGATAACGCGGATATTAAGGATCTCATCCACGAGTTTACCGAAGACACAATCGAAACGCGCATCGCTCAGATGCTCCCCGGTCGCCGCGTCTCGGACTTCAACTTCGATGCTCTGAAAGAATATTTGACAAATGTATTTCAACTGAAATACGACGATCTTGAGCTCGAACTGCGCGACAAAAGCAAAGAAGAGTTTATCGAAGAGATTAAGGGCCATGCGCGCCGTGCGTTTGACTCTAAAGAGCAAGAAATTGGCTCTGAAAGTATGCGCCTTTTGGAAAAGATGATTGCTCTCCAAGTCATCGACCAAAAATGGAAAGATCACCTCTACCTCATGGACCAACTCCGCGACGGGATTTGGACTCTTGGGTACGCGGAGCGTAATCCGCTCGTTGAATATAGACTGCGCGCATTCGAGCTCTTTGAAGACATGGTGTCTGCGGTGAAAGACGATGTGACGGAGTTTATCCTTCGTGCGCAAGTGCGTGAGGAACTCAGAGAAGAAGAAGCCGACGCCGAAGGGTATGAAGCCGTGGGTCACGCGCAGCACAGTTCGATGGCGGCGTTTGACATGGCAAGCGGCGTCGAGGCGCAAATGCGCGAGCAGCAACAGCAAGCGCGTGGCCCGCAGAAGCAGACGTCGGAAGCGGCCAAACATACGGCCGGTGGCTCGTCCAAGCGCAAAAGCTCGCGTCGACGGTAAGCGGGGGGTGTAGAGTGACAGGCTCGCTCGACTAACTATTCGGAGGCTACCCGACTAACTATTCGGGGGTACAATTTTTTGCCGTCCCCCTCCCAAAACTGCCTTGACATACCAAATCCCCCGCATTACCCGAACGGTATGGGCGAACGCTTTGAACGGCTACAAAGGATGTACAAAAAAATGCTGTTACTCCGGCATTTTGAAGAGGCCGCAGCGAAAGCTTATGCCACCGGCAAGATCCGCGGGTTTTGCCATCTTTACATCGGAGAAGAACCCGTTGCGGTCGGTGCCATTGAAAACCTCGATAAACAAGACTATGTGATTGCGACCTACCGCGAGCATGGGCATGCGCTCGCACGTGGTATGTCTTCGCGCGAGGTGATGGCAGAACTCTATGGAAAAAAAACGGGCTGTAGCCAAGGTTTGGGCGGCTCGATGCACATCTTCTCGAAAGAACTCAATTTCATGGGGGGCCACGGTATCGTGGGCGGCCATATCGCCGTTGCCGCAGGGCATGCGTTCGCCTCCAAGTACCGGCGCGAAAATGCTGTAACGCTCTGCTTTATCGGCGAAGGTGGCACGAATATCGGGAGCTTCTATGAAGGTTTGACTTACGCTGCACTTTGGAACTTGCCGGTCGTCTATATTATCGAAAATAATCTTTATGCCATGGGGACTCCTCTTTATCGTTCGCAACCGACGCGCGATTTGACAAACAAAGCCAAAGCGTTCAAGATCCCCTCTGCGCGCATCGACGCACTTTCCGTCGAACTCGTCTACCAAACTGTGCGCGAAGCGGTCGTGCGCGCCCGCTCGGGTCAAGGCCCGACGCTCATCGAAGCTATCACTTACCGCTTCCGAGGGCATAGCATGTCTGACCCTGCCAAGTATCGGCCTCCGGGCGAGCTCGAAGCGATGAAAGAAAAAGACCCTCTCGACACGACGCGCGCCAAACTTCTCAAAGGGGGACTCGGCGAAAAAGCTCTCGAAGCAATCAACGATGAGGTTATGGCTGAGGTTGAAGATGCAGTCCAGTTCGCAGAGAATTCCGAAGAATTAGATTATGCAACGATGAAGAACCTCGTCTTTGCGCAGGGCGACTAACTATTCCATGCGTTTTCGAGCAATCATCCAAGCGCGGCTTATGAGTTCGCGGCTTCCAAAAAAAGTTTTGGAACCGATTGGCACAAAATCTATCCTCGAACACATCGCATCGCGTCTTGACGCGGTAGCTCCCTTGGGAGTTGAAACTCTCTTCGCAATCGCTGAAGGCGATGCGCCGGAATTAAAGGAATACCTCACCGAAAAAAAACTCGCATGGACTGCAGGAAGCGATTTCAATGTCTTGGAACGCTTTATCAAAGCGGCGAACGATTTGAACGACACCGACTTTGTGATTCGATTAACGGGAGATAACCCCTTCCCCGACATTTCACAGCTTGCGAAACTGATTACGTACCTGAAAAATAATTCACACGACTATGCGTACACGGCGGAGTTACCCCTTGGGATGGGGTCCGAAGTCATCCGGGTGAATGCCTTGCGCTCGATTGCGCTTAGGTCAAAGATGCTCGACGTGAGCGAAGAAAGTCCCATTCGCGCGCATCACCAAGAGCATGTCACAATCTTTATCCGCGAGAACCCGCACCTTTACGATATCTTGCCGTTTCGCTTAGACCCGGCCTTTAGCGAAGAAGGTGCCAAGACGCGTGTCAAAGGGATTCGACTCACAATCGACGAACAGGCGGATCTCCAGGTCTGCCGCAAGGTGTTTTCGCATTTTGAAAAGCTCGGCCAGCCACACTTTGGGGCGCTTGAAATTATTCAAACGGCAAAGAACTTTCCTGAGATGTTTCAGGAAAATTTACAGGTTGTTCAAAAGAGTGCGCAATCGGTCGACCACCGCACTCTGACGCTACCTACGCAACCTGCATCTTGAACTTATCAACATCTGCTGGATTAACAAGACCCAAGAGTTCAAATATTTTGACTGGCTCGTTTTTACCTTTTACGCGGATGTCGTCGAGTTCGCGTGCATAGATGCGGTCTTTTACTTTTGCATACGTGAACTCGGAAATAATGATGCGCGTGCCGTATTGCTTATTGGTCCCTTCTAAGCGGCTGCCGAGGTTGATGGTGTCTCCCATGACGGTGTAGTCCATGCGGTGAGAGGAGCCCATGTTACCAACGACCGCATCGCCCGAGTTCAGACCAATACCAATGTCGATGATGGGATAGCCCTGCTCTGCCCAACGGTCTTGCAGTTTCTTGAGTTCTTCAAGTTGCACGAGCGCGGTGATGCACGCAAAATAAGCATGGTCTTCGTTTTTGACGGGTGCTCCCCAAAACGCCATAATCGCATCGCCCATGTACTTGTCGATTGTGCCTCGGTATGCAATGACTAAATCGGTCATCGTTGAGAGATACTCGTTTAAGAGATGAACCAAGTTCTCGGGCGAAAGGCTTTCAGACATCGTTGTAAATCCCCTGATGTCGGAGAAGAATACAGTGAGCTCTTTTTTCTCGCCCCCAAGTTTGAGCGATTCAGGATTTTCCAAAAGCTCGTTCACAATATCCTTGGCGACGAATTTTGAAAACGTGCTGCGGATATACTTCACGTTTTCTTCTTCTGTTAAGACTTTATATCCAATGACGGCGATGAGGACGACAACCACCTCGACATACGGCACCATAAAGAAGTGGACATACTTAAAGTACTTGAAAACGAGAATTGCTTCGACGAGAAAAATACCCGATAGAATACCGACAATGACGAGCACGATGCCGATGTTAAACCGTGGGATGAGGAATCCCAAGAGAGCCGCAAAAACAAAGAGGATGAGATAATCCACCCAAGGGTTTGCATACGCGATGAAGTCTTGCATGAGAATTGTATTGAGCGCAGCAGCGTGGTGCTCGATTCCGGCAGTCGTCAAGCTGAAAGGCGAAGGGTGGATGTCTCGCGTTGTCGATACACCGGTTGCATAATACATCGCAGTCAACAGAATCTTGTTCTTGTAATCGTCGATATTTAAGGTCTTCTCTTTCATGTTGACTTGTTCCGCCAGCTCGACCATTTTTGTGTGCGGGAATGTGTATGGGCCACCGACAAAATGGATCGGCATCATGCCAATTTCATTGATGGGAATCGTAATAGAACGCTCGTTATTGGGCCGCGTCATGATGTCGTGTTCTTCACCAAAAATACCAATTTGGACTTTTTTTGCCGGAATGTTTTTTATCTTTATATAGGAGCCCAATTTGACTTCGAGGTCTTTCGTGACATCGACGCCATAATAGCGGCACGCCATAAGAAGAGAGATCGAAGGGTATAGACGATTTTGCCACTTAAAGACCATAGGCATTTGGTAGTTCACAGACGACGCTTCGTACTTGACGTTCGCGGCACCCAAGCCTTTCGTCGCACGGCTCACCTCGGGAATCGGCGGGTAAGGAAACGAAATCCATTCTAAACTCGCGTCTTTGAGGTATTGATTTTCTATAATGCTGCTATCTGCGATGCGGTATTTATTAAGCTCCGCGAGCCGCGCTTTGAAATCGGAATCTTGCAGCATCGCCGGGTCGAGTTCGGTGGTCTCCATGCCATAGTCCACAATCACGTTTCCAGACTTTCTAATCTCATCGCTCCAAAGCGCCGAATGCGCACGCAGTTGGCCTGCAGAAATATTGACGCCCTGCCCTTTCTTGAGCAACTCGGGGGCTTTGTCGCGCAAACTTTCAACCGTGTGCAAAAGGCCATAGTTATTCTTGAAATCATCCATAAAGAAAACGTCAAACATGACGGTGTTTGCTCCCGAGCCTTTGAGAGACTTGAGCTCGTCTGCGTAGTGCTTCCAACTGAAGGGATACCCGCCATACGCTTGCACCGTTTCGGTTTCAATACCCACGATGTGGATTGCAGGGTGGACTGACTTCAATGGAATCTTCACAATTTGATCGCCAATCTGCTGGTATTTTTGCGTTTCTGCGGTCATGCGAAAGCGCGTGTTAATACCAAACTCCTCGAGCGGCTTTAAGATGAAGTCATAGCGTTGGTAGATAAAACAAAACCACCCTGCGATCGAAAGCGCAAGATACATCCCCATGAACTTGGTGCGGTCCATGCCAAAAAAAGAAAAGAAGTTTAGAAGAACATAGATGAGACCTATGAAACCCACGGTCGAAAAAATGAGCGTGATGTTATAGATTTCATGGAGCGTGACGTTGAGCCTCAGGTTGTCTTTGGGAGTAATCCAGATACCGGCGATACTTGCAAAGCCGAAGAAACTTACAATGTAAAAAATTATCGCTACTTTCTTTTTGAGTATTGATTTATCGAGTGCTAACGCCATGGTCAACAGTAAAATATGCCGTGGTGTTGGCAATAATTATTGCTGAGGAGCCTGTGCGGGAACTCGTGCAAACGATGCGAAAAGACGATTTTTTCTGCGAAAAGAACACGCGGTGCTAGAAAAAACAGCAAATCAGCGCGAATTCTAATAACACGTCGAGCGAATCGGAACGATTTGCGGGAGAATTTGCGCTGATTAGCGTGGGCTTGGCGC
>CAUJII010000174.1 GCA_963205035.1 Spirochaetota bacterium | reverse complement strand
CGACTTCATAGCCCTCTCGTTCGTTCGCACAGCAGCCGATGTCGAAGAATGCAAACGCATGATTGACCGCTATAACGGCCATGCGCAGGTCATTGCAAAAATTGAAGACTCACAAGCTGCCGCTAATTATAAAGAAATTATCGCATCCGCAAACGGCGTCATGGTTGCGCGTGGCGATTTAGGGATTGAAGTCCCCATCGAAGAATTGCCGATTCTGCAACGCCGCATCGTGAAAGAATGTGCAAGGCAAGGCAAGCGAGTCATTGTCGCAACGCACCTCTTAGAGTCGATGATTGAAAACCCCATTCCGACACGTGCCGAAGTAACCGACGTTGCTAACGCGGCGTACGAAGAAGTCGATGCGACGATGCTTTCGGGAGAGACTGCGGCGGGTAAATTCCCGATCAAAGCGACAGAGACTCTCGACAAAATTTTGAAACGTATTGAAGATTCGGGCGGTATCGGCTGGACGCGCGAGTATAAATCCGACGATGTGAAAGGTGCATTTGCAGAAAGCGCCGTCGAGCTTGCAGACCACCTCAAGGCCGACGCGATTGTTGTTTTTACGCGCCGCGGACTGACTGCAGATTTTGTCACTGCATACCATCCTATCTACGCAACCGTTTTTGCGTTCACGAATATGTCGCAGATCCGCCGCAAGCTCCTTCTCAACCGCGCATGCTATCCGTACCGCATCGATTTTTCGAGCGATCCGGAGCGCACGATCAAGACGGCATTTGATTTGCTCCGCAAGAAAAAGATGCTGCAACCGGGTGCGCGCATCGTCATCGTCTCTGACATTCTCGCAGGGGAAAGCCGCGTCGAGTCGATTCAGGTGCGCACACTTTAGACGCGATGAAAATCTACACTAAAACAGGCGACACGGGGAAGACCTCACTCTTCGGCGGCGGCAGACTCTTGAAAAGCGATGGCCGCGTCGCTCAATACGGCGCAGTCGACGAACTCAATTCGTTTGTGGGATTACTCCGTTCGACGCTGGCAGTCGCCGCGCATCCAAATATTCTTTCTGAACGAGAAAACCTCGATAAATTTCTTTACTCCCTGCAAAACCGATTGTTTGACTTGGGTGCCGAACTCGCGACCGGCGACGAAAAATTTCTCGCCAAGCTCTCGCGGCGCATTCAAGAAAGCGACGTTCAAGACTTAGAAAAAGAAATCGACCGCATGCAAGCCTCGTTGCAACCCATAAAAAACTTTATCCTTCCCGGAGGCTCACTTCTTGCCGCGCAAACCCATGTTTGCCGGACTGTCTGCCGCCGCGCAGAACGCGCGATGGTTGCAGTCGAGGCGCCGTCGCTGTTGCTGGTTCAATACATCAACCGTCTTTCCGATTATTTTTTTGTTTTGGCGCGGTATTTCAACCACCTCGAAGGCGTCGCCGAACCCGAGTGGGAGAAGTAACGCAGGGGGTACGAGAATTTTATTTATCTATTTGCAGAAGGGCGATTCCACAATTTCATAGTTCTTTGTTCTTAGCGGCAATTTAAGATAATACGCCAGAATTTTTAGAAAATAACGCACTAACGAAAAAAAAGTATAGCCCGACCGAAAATGGCGGCTCCGATCTTCGAGGAGCGGTAGTTCGCAGGGGTTTTGCGCAAGTTCAAATATAATAATCTTTACCAACTCTTTACGATTTTTCAACCTTCGAAATTTATCGATAATTTCGGTAGAAACGGCATTCGCACCACAACCTATATCCCGCATCCGACCTCTCGTAATTACTATAAAGAAAAAACCGATAGCCCAGGAAAAAATCTTTCGATAAAGAGGTCGGGGCGAGCGGCTTCGACGCAAACCGCTAATAAAATCAAATCCTTTTTTATAGAGGGCGTAAAATTCTAAAATCGCGCGCGGTTCAATTTGCATATCTGCATCGAAAGTTACGACACATTTTCCTAAGGAATGGTCGAGGCCGGCGGCGAGAGCGATCATTTGTCCATAGTTCTGCTTTAGAGTCAAAAGTCTATACTCAGATTTTTTCTTACACAACTCACGCACTGGCTGCACTGAATGGTTTGCGCTCCCATCGTTGACGAATAGAATTTCGTAAGAGAGCCGCGTCTTCTGTAGCTCCTTACTCACGGCAATGCCTGCATCCCGTCCAGCGGCACCATTGTTGAAGAGAGGAATTATTACCGAGATTTCAACTTGCATCAAGGGATTAGATATTGGAGGTCATTTTTTCTTCAACTATTCAAAACTCGTAGTGGAAGGTATGCCCATGTCGAACGTATCTAAACCCGGACTGTTCGAGCGCATTGACTGTTTTGTGGTTAAAAATCTGAGTTTCGTAATCGCAGGCGGGGTTCTTCTGGAGTATTTTTTTGACGGCCGCCGGTAACAGTTCGCTATATGCGTCTTGGAAATTTGACAAAGTCGCGCCCAAACCACGTCCGGGGATATCGATACCAACATACTTCTGCAAATCTCGTTGAAATCGCCATCCTAAAAATCCGACGATTCTACCTGAATCCTCCGCAACAATAATCTCATCTGCCATAGACCCGTTGCACATATTTTTCGCCCATTCCGAAAAATAACGATCGACGGCGTTTCTTGGAAACGCGGCATCGACTCGAAAGCGGTTCGGATACTTCTTAAAAGCGCTCTCGGCAATCGACACAAGCGCCGCTTCATCTTTTGGCTCAAAGTCGCGGACAAGGTATTTCGCTCTATGTTCCGGCAGAGTGCAGGAATCTTTATCGAAGACATACGTTAGCATTGTATCGACTAAATAGAAATTCGACTCTTGCAGTGCGCGGATAGATCCAAAATCTTCGCAATCTACTTTCACCATTATCAATTCAAATTTCTGATTTTTGCACCATTCAACAGCCGTCTGTAGCAAAAGGCGCGATGCGTCCGCCGTACTTCGCATACTCACTGTCCCTGAAAAGAGTCTCAAATCGGCAATTTTGCGTCCAAAGTAATCCGTCTCCCATTGCGCTTTTTGCACAATACCGACTCCTGCAAGTTTTCCAGAGGAATTTGCTCCCCAAGCAGTCGCACTGTCTCTGCAAATCAAATCTTCTACCAGACCAGCAATGTATCGGCTGCCGTCCAATCTACTCAACGTAGGATAATTTCTATAAGGGTTAAAAAGAAAACCGCGTGAAAAATCTCGAATCCCCTGCCGGTCGATACTCGCTTGCGTAAACGGAATAAGTTCCACTTGCAGTTCGTGGCCTCTGACCCCGCCTAAGGCAGCGCTGCGGTCGAGGTCGGTACAGCCTCGCCACCTCCGCCTCTCTTGTCCAAAATCTTCCAAGGGTTGTTCGCCATCTCTTTGGTGAACTTGTCGAGAGTCGTCGATGTGCTGTGGATGTTGCGCATGATCGCAACAATCTCGCCTTGCGACGAGTCGAGAAGCGCGTTGACTTTGGTAATCGAACCGTTGAGGTTCATGAGTAGCATCTTGAGATCGCCCTTGTTGTCGCCCGCCAAAGCGCCGAACGTTTCGACCATCTTGTTAATAGTCGAAACTAAATTCGAGATTTGTGAAACCATCTGGTCGAGGTTTGTAACGCTCGTCGCGAATAGCGTATCGTGTTCTTTGAGTTTATATTTTTTGACTAAGGACGGTATTAGATCAATCACCGTATCGCCGATGACGTTTTGGTTGGTGATGTTGACGACCGTGCCTTGATAAAGCGCAAACTCTTTATTGACAAGCACGCGCGCTTTGAAATGCAAATCGACTCCGTAAATGGGGATGACATCTTTTACTTCACCCACGGCAAAATTCTTAATGCGAATCGTCGTTCCTTTTTTGACTCCTGCCAATTTTTCAAACCGCACAAAGTATTCGGTTCTATCGTCTAGAAGATCGTAGCCCGCAATGAAAAGAATCACCGTTAATAAAAAAATCGTGCCAATCAAGAAAAAGAGACCGGTAAAAATATCGTTATGCGAAAATTTCATATTTCTGTGTTGAAAGGGTGCATCGGGCCCTCAGTCGCATAAACGCGGTATTGAGCAAGATATGGATTGTCCACCTTTTTAATTTCGGCAAGCGGCCCCTGAAACACAACCTTTCCGCGATACACAAGCATGAATTGTAACTCGCGCCCTACAAAAATTGTGGGATGGTATGACGAAAGAATATAAGAAATTCCGCGTAGTTTAATATCTTCAAAAAGAAGCGTCAACAGGTGGCGAGACGCCAAGGGACAAAGCGCATCGACAATCGAATCAAGAAGCAAGATACGCGGCTCGACTATGAACGCACGGATAATCGCCGTGCGAATCGCTTCCGAAGCGCTTAAACCGACCGGCCGCGTATTTTTCTTGTGCGTGAGTTCGTAGCGCTCAATCCAAAAATCGGCGGCGGCAAAGAGTTCGTCGTCCTTCATGCGTGTATGGTAGCGCAGCGGCAAAACAATGTTTTCAATAACCGACAAGTTGTTGATGAGACCGGCCGTCTGATTCACGTACCCGACAGAAAATCGCAGCATCTCAACTTCTTGCGTGTTTGCAAAATCCCCTTCCTTGCCTGCGTAAAAAATGGCACCCTTTTCTGGGATGCGTTTCGCCAGGACGAGGTCTAAGATGATGCTCTTGCCGCTCCCCTCGGGGCCGCTTATGAGCAATCCCTCGCCTTGGTTCAAAGTAAAGCTCACACCGTCGATATGATTGCGTGGAGTCTCTTCACCACACCACACATTCTCGAAGCGCAAGATTTCTGACGGCATTTTCAAACGGCTTGGCCGTGCAAGACCTGACTCGAAGCATCGTGAACCAAAAGAGAAACATTACTGCCCGCTAAATTGTCGCCTGCACCTGTGGGTGGAGCGAAAATAATCTTGCGTCCGTTTCGCAACCGGCCAATCCATTCATTGTGGTTACGCCGAGAGGGTTGCTCCGCCATCGCTAAGACCGTCTGCCCGATGTAACGGCGGTTGTTTTTGAGAGAGCGTGCGAGCTGCCGCTCGATGAGTTCTGCGAGCCGCGCTTTTTTGACGGCTTCGGGTACGTCGTCTGGAAAAAGCCGCTGCGCAATCGTTCCCTTTCTTTCGGAATAGGCAAACATAAACGCAGAGTCGAAGTCCGCAATCTGCATGACTTCTAACGTCTCTTGAAAATCGGCGTCGCTCTCGCCGGGAAACCCAACAATCACGTCTGTCGAGATCGCAATATCCGGCACACGCGAACGCAGGTTGCCGATAATGTCTAAATACCACTCGCGGGTATAATTACGCTTCATGCGCTTCAGCGTATTATTGGAGCCCGCTTGCAGCGGCACGTGCGCTTGGTTGCAAAATCTTTCTTCGCGCGCCATGAGGTCGATGAGTTCCAGTGGGAAATCCTTGGGGTGTGGAGAGGTGAAATAGATACGGGAAATTTTTGTTTTGGCGAGAAGCTCTTCGACGAGGTGGATGAATTTGTAGCTCTCAAAATTGTACGAGTTGACGTTCTGCCCCAAGAGCACAACCGACTTCACTCCACTGTCAACCAGCATGTTCACTTCGTCGACAATGCTCTGCATGGGGCGCGAACGTTCGCGCCCACGCGTATAAGGCACGACGCAAAATGCGCAGAAATTATTACACCCGCGTTGGATTGTTACAAACGCCGTCGTCTTGTTTTCGCGGTCGCGCATGTGGTGCTCGAACGAAGGCACAATGTCGTCGTAGGTTTCTGTGCGCGAAAGCGTTAAAAAACTGCGCTCTGCTTTTTGTGGAGTCTCTTTTGTAACAGCCTTGTGTAGATTGCGCAACGCATCGGGGCCCATCACAAAGTCGACCGGTAAATTTTCGTAGAGCAGGTCTTCGCGCAAATTCTGCGCCATGCAACCTAAGACTCCCACCTTCGCGCCTTTTTTGTGGAAGCGGCTGAGCTCGCGCAAACGATTATAAACTTTTTGGTGCGCGTTTTCTCTGACGGCGCATGTATTGATAAGAATGACGTCGGCGTCGTCGGGCTTTTCCGTTTGCACGGAATCTTGTTCCATGATCTTCCCCGCGAGCATCGAATCGTATTCGTTCATCGCGCAGCCGTACGTCTCGATGTAGAAACGCTTCGTCGAATCGTCACCCTCTTTGGGGCTCTGATTTTTCCCATCAAGCTCAAACGGTTTTTCTACCAATGGACACTCCTTTGCCTTCGCGGATTAAAGAATTAGGCATAACTACCCGCACTACGCGCTGCGCACAGCGACGCTCAGGGTTTTGCAACACGGCGGAAACCTCTTTTTGAAAAGCCTAACCTCCCCCTTCTGTAAGGGAATCGAGAAAGGTCCCCCCCCCCGACCTGGGCTGTGCAAGTTGTGAAAATTGTCCTCAACCGGGGAGCGGAGTTTACCCAACGAGCACAGGTGGTGGGTCGCTGGTGATGTATCCGGCTGGCTAAAACCGTAACTGAGCACCCAACGAGACAACGATGACATGACCGCCATAGCTATAATCCGGCTGGTTGCCCGACGTATAAGGGAGCGACGTCAAGACATCCCCGGACTTGGTCGACGTCCGTTCGAGCATAATCTGGTGCTGGAAACCAAAGATAATTTCAACCGGTGTCTTAACAATCTTGTTTGTATCCAAAAAATAGGAAGCACCTAACGAATACCCAATCTTATTGTTATCGAGATAGTTTGAATACCCGGTTTGATCGGGCGTGAAAGCAGGAATATAGCTAAAGCCCAGGCGTGCTACCAATGGAACATTGCGCATTTTTTGAATGTACTTACCGGGCTTTGCTTCGGCCCCCAGCTTCACTAACAGAATGTTATTCATCTTCTTAAAGCTAATCCCTTTTTTCTCGAGATATAGCTCGCGCGCGGGGTTAATTTTGTAATAATTCCAAAGTTGCATCTCTAAGTCGAGAGATACCTTGAGAGAATCGTCATGGAAATACGTGCCACCTAATGTGAAAGTATGTGGCGAATAGAAGTCGAGGATCGCCATACTCAACGGCAGGTCAACGGCTAAGAGCTGCGTTGTCGCCGCCGCATTCAACGGGTTCATCTCCATGTACATTTCACCGCGCCAACTCAGGCCCGCCATGATCGTCTTATTCTTGATCTGCTGTCTATATTGCACACCGGCGACGGGAGCGACCGTCGGCGTTAAGTCCATTTGTACTTCTGCATTGGGAGTCTGGGAAGTACCCGTCGGATCGATTTCGACCTCTGCCATATCGAACTTGCCCTTGCCGCCGGAGAATGCGTTGGCGCCGACGCCAATGCTCAGACGGTTTTTCCAAACCTGAGCGCCAAGCCCCGTAATGATGAGCATGCGCTGCGCCTCGCGTCCATAGCGCATAAAATTGTATGACTCAATTTTCGTGTCGTTGAGCGTTGCAATCGCACTCATGGGAGTTGAAATTGCGAGTCCTAAACGGATGGGTAAATTTTTCGGCGTATGGAAAAGTGTGCGCGTATCAAATATGAGTCCCAACTGAGCGGCGCCGTAGACCATGCTCTTTTTGGCTAAGTCGATATTCTTCTTAGTTTGCGGACCGAACGTTTGAGCTTCAATCGAAGGAAGCGTCGCTTGGAAAAGTAGTCCCATGCCCAATTCATGCGCGGGTTTTTCATCGCGGGTCAAAACCTCGCCTGCGAGCTTTTGGTCAATGGTATCAACTTTGCCTTTTTCATTTGCTTTCGGCCCTCCGGGTGAAGACGAATCACGCAGTAGGCGAATTTTGCCTGCAGCTTCTTCAGAAGCCCCCTGAGAGCCAAAAGGAGGCGGTTCGCTGCGGGGCGACGCCACGCCGGCCATGTTGTAAAACGCAGAAGTCCAGTCGTTGACACTCGCGACCCCTGCGCCCGATGTGCCAATCGCCCTCGGGCCCATGCCGAAACTTTCGGCAATTTCTGCATAAAGGAGATTACTCCCCAAAATGGCAAGGCCAAATATCCCAATAATAAAGCGAATAGTTACTCGCACAAACTTAAATTCCATTCAACCTCACTCAAAAATATCGGCCAGCTTTCTATAATACGTCGCATCTAATTGATTTTTCCAGTTATCCTTGTGCTTATTGTAAGCCGCCGTGGAGAACTGCTCCATCAACAGGCCAAACTGACCCCAGAAGGTATCGAGCGCCTTGTATTTCTTGCAATGCGCTGGCCCACCGGGGTATTCGCCGGTGATGCCAGGGTAGCAGCGCATCACCTGGGTGTTGAACAGAGTACGCACATCGCTCAAGATGTCGAGCGAGGTGTAAGGCGCCTTGTTCGTCAAGTTGGTCGAGAAGTACGTTAGGAAGCCGTCGGGCTTGAAACCTTCGAGGCCGGAATTCAAGAGATCGTTATAGTCGCCGTCAAACTCTCGCAAAATTGTCGCCAAGTGCGGCCCTGTGCGGACAAAAATTTCTGTATATTTGGGATCGCCTGTATCTTCGTCTACGTAGTAAAGAAGATTGCCCACGACATTCTTGACCGCCTTGAGCTCTGTCGAGGTGAAGTTCGTACTCGCGGAGAGCGATGCGCGCGCTTTGACGAGTTCTCCCGTCACGTAGTCAGAGTTCGGACCGCAGTTGAGTCCATTCGCGTCGCAAATAGACGGTGAAAGCAAATCTTTCAGAACATCGGTTGCAAACTTGAGCAAATTACGATTTGGACGCAATGGATCCGGCTGGATCATGTCGTCATAGTTCGGCATGTACACCTTTTCCATGTAGTAGTTGACCATCTTACGCACATTGACTGCCGCTGGCGTTCCCTTTGCATCGTACTGCCCGTTCTCGTTTACATCGGTATAAGCGCCGTCCGTCGTGTGCGGTTCGTCGACTTCTTTGTTATAGATATCGCACATGACTTTGTTTTTTGACGCTTTCATTTCCTTGTCAAAATCCGTCGTGCTGCCGAGCGACTGCGGTTTGATGTAACACTCCACCTTGTTTCCATTATCCGGATTGGGTCCGTACATGATGTCGGCCGTCGTTCCCAGAAGGACGCGTCCATACATCGCATTGAGCGAATTATCGACGTCTTGCAGGGTCAGTGTTTCGACGGATTTAGCAAGATTACGCGCCACACCGCCTAAGTCTATCATGTAGTAGTCTTTGTCGTAGATATTGGGAATCGGCGTCGTAATCGAGCACGCTGTTGGCGCGCCGCCGCCGTCTTTCTTATTCGCTACGTCGGTGTACGAGGGTTGTCCAATGTACGCTTTCGAGATAAACGTGAACGCTCCCGCATTCCACTCGCCGTCTTCGTTGTGGTCATAATAACCCACCGACGCTCCTCCCAAACACGTAGGCTCTCCCAGCATGAAAGGGCTATAAAGCAAATCTTTCTTGATGTCGGTATCGAAGTATTTTGCAATCTTGTCGTTCATGTCGTCAAACGTGGATTGATAATCCCCCAGCGTCTTGAACTGGTCGAAGTTGAACGAACGCAAGGTGTTCAAGTCGTCCATTTTGGTCGCCACAAGCATATCTAAGAAGCTATCGACGATGTAGTCATTCGATGCGTTCTTATCGTTAATAATTTCGACAAAATGATTGATGTCGTCGTCGGTGATGTTAATCCGCGTGCTGCTATTCTGTGCATTCGCGTAATAGTTATTCATGACGGGGATTGCCGCCTTAAGGGCGTTGACAATTTCAGTGTCCGAAGTGAGTGTGCGCAAGTACTGCACAAACTGCTTCATCATATTGATGGGGACTTCGTTCAAACTGACGCCGTTGACCGGAGTATTGAACCGATTCGTGCGGTAGAGCGCTTGGTGTACAGTATGCACTCCCGAAGGTGAACCGGTAAAAGCAATCGCTCCTCCAACCAACGTCGAACCGACGCGGAATGTGTCTGAGGTGACCGGTGCCTTGACATAGTAGAAAGGCCCGCTGTCAGCAGTCCCGACGCTCAGACCACCCGGCAGTGAACCGGTGGTTGTAAAGAAAACCTTATCACCAACTTCGAGCATGTGGTTTTTCTTTTGCACAATGCCTGGAGTTGCGACTACCAATTTGTCGGCATCGAACTGTGGATTTATAACGTTCTTGGTTGCAAAGTACCGCAGGCGGTCTTTATTCTTAAAGCCCGATGCGGTGACCACCGTACCCGATGTGAGCGCAAACTGGTCTTCGGCCTTGCGTACGTTGTCGGACACAAAACTTTCGAGGTCACGAATGAGAGGATCGATATAACCGACATTGAGGTACTTATTCGTCGAAATAAACGGCATGTAACCGTCACGGTTCCCGGGTCCCGACTCGCTCAAGATGTTTGAGAGTGCGCCGGCTTCGTACTGCGGCAAATTATCTCCCCCATTCTTATGCGTTTCGTTGAGAGTCGCGAGCGCCGTAAAGACAGAGTCGAGTTTTACCCTATACCCCAAATCGGCGAGAGGGCATTTGGGATCGCGCAGCATCGGCACAACACTCGGGTCGGCGCAGAAGTTCCGGATAGTGACGTTGTCGCGGAGATCGCCCACCGCCATAGGTACTCCATCGTAGCGCGTTGCATTGATTGCTCCGTTACTTGTGTCTGTTCCTTGGCTCGTCACTTTAATAACCGCACCGTCTTCGTGCATCGTGCCAAAGAGCGTAACGAGAGCCGTCAACATGCCCGTGAGCTTGCCGTCGGAGGGGCCTGTGTAGATATACCAAGTCGCAACCGTACCATCGGGGTTGAAAGTTTTTGGATACTTGAAGCACGACGTTTGACTGAATTGTTCGTTACACGTGCTGCTGTTCGGATTGACTTTCGGCACAGGCGGTAAATTTTGCGCCGTTACACCGCAACCATTCGTGTAGTTCTCGAAAAGGTCGGGCCCCCCACCCGCGACATCGGAGAGAACGCCACCCGAGCACGTTGTTTCGTCGGTAGGGAAAAAGGTATCGTAAAACTTCCTGAACTTATTGATATTTGTTTCGGTACCATTAAAACCACCCGCTAATACGTCTGCCGGTATATAAAGCGCATCGGCCAACGTCAAGACCGAATCGAAGTTATCTTTAATAAGTGCAGGAGTGACAGGACCGTTACCCAAACTATCCCAAATTTGCTGGTTGAGGTCGACCAAAAGGCTCGCGCCATCCCACGAGCGCATCGTCATCTCCAGAAGAACCATCGAGTCGCCTGCTGCGTACGATTGCACCCCCATACGGACGGTCTTGCTGATCGAGACACCGGGC
>CAUJII010000173.1 GCA_963205035.1 Spirochaetota bacterium | reverse complement strand
TGAGGCAACCGAGAAAACTATCAATAAAGACGGCTGGCTCAATACAGGCGATATCGGATTTTTTAGTTTCAATAACACGCTTTCCATTCGTGGCCGAGCAAAAGAAACGATTGTGCTTTTGGGTGGTGAAAACGTCGAGCCGGTCCCCATCGAGAATAAGCTCTTAGAAGACGCGCAAATCAACCAAGTCATTGTCGTTGGGCAAGACAAGAAAACACTCACTGCGCTCATCTGGCCGAATTTAGAAAAAATAAAAGAGGTTGGGGGGATTACCGCCGACGCAGCGAGCGACCTCAATAAAAATAAAGCGCTCGTCGATTACATGAGTCGTATTATAAAGAAGCAAGTCTCCGGCGAAACGGGTTTTAAGGGCTTTGAGCGCGTTTCCGATTTTCGCTTTCTGCCGAAGCCGATGGAGGTTGGCGATGAAATCACCAACCTCTTCAAGATGAAGCGGAACGTTATTTTTGAAAAATACGCGAAACTCATCGAAAGCATGTACTAATGGTTCTGAGAGGCTGGAAAAAGTTTTTTCGTTCTGAGAAAGACACTATTGCGCCTGCCTCGACAATAGGCGGCGCAGCTGAGAGGGCGCATCCGAAGAAGGCTTCAGCGCAGAAAGACGACAAGCCGAAGAAGAGGGCTTTAGGGCGTCCACGCGCTCCCTACAGAAAAGAGCCCCATTTAGAAAAACAAGTCATAGCAGACTTGTCCAAGAAAATTCGAGAAAAACCCAAAAAATTTCGTACCGACCGTGCGACTCTCTTTGAAATCGCAGATAGCGTGCTTTCAGAAGAGCTGAAAATGCCACGGCCTCAAAAGCTCAAAGCGCACGATGTTTTTACGATGTTTTGGACTGTCCGCAGGCCTTCAAAGAAAACCCAAGGATCGCCTTGCCACGAATGGCAAGGCTCGGTTCTCAAGGGAGCGCCCGTTCTAACGACTCTGCAATCGCAAGCGAAGAGGCATGTCTTGGTCGATGCACGAAAATATATCGTTGAAAACCCTGCAGGCGGAAAAAGGCGCAATTTCCGCACAGTGCCAGAAAATATGTGCGGCAACCCGTTCTGTGTGAACACGAAGCATATCCGCATGGTGCGAAAAAATCCTCTGAGCCACCAAGGCGAGAATCACCCGCGTGCGAAATTTTCAGACAGCCAAATTGTACGCATGGTCAAAGAATTTAACGCAGGCAAGAGTGCGAAAGAAGTGGCCGAGAAGTGGGGCATCCACACGACCTATGTGAAGCAAATCATGGAGAAAAAAAAGAGAACCGAAGCCACGCGTGGTCTTAAAATCCGAGGCCGGTTTGGTTTCAAGTAAGCGTTTAAGTTTCTTGAATTGATCCCGCGTCCATTTTAGACGAGTTGTTTCTGAATCCGCTCTTCTTCGTGGCGAAGCGCATAGAGCCGCATCTGTTCAGCAAAACGGCGATGCCCGCACTTTTTGAGTGCGCGGATTAAATCGACAATAGCGTTTCTTTTTTCTTTACGGTAAGCCAGAAGAAATTGTCGCGCAGCATGGCGGTATTTTTTTTCTTGGCGGTAAATGAGCCCCAGAGCGTAACAATCGCGCCCGTCGCGTTCGTCTAACGCGAGGCTTTCAAGTAGCGTTTTTCTTTGCGTAAGACTCGCGTTCTTATCGCGGTGTATCTTATACGCCCAGCTTTCTTTTCCTTCACGCGCTTTCAAAAAGGCAGACGAAACTTTTTCAAGGAGACTAATTAAAGATAGAACGTCGCTTTCGTTATGCCCGAGAATCGCTTCACGTAGATCGCTCTTGCTAAAACGCAGATACTCAAAGTATGCCTGCGCGACTTCGGCTCCCCGGATGTCGCCTTCGCGCTTGAACCCTAAAAGTCTTTCTTCGGCGTCAGTCAGGCGTGCAGGTTTTTCTGGGAAAATACGGCGGATTGTGTGGAAGAGATCGACGTGCATGAGCTTCTTCAACTGGTTTGCGAGACCATATTTTTCTGCGCGGCGTAGCACAAGAGGCAAGTCGAATGACTTGCCGTTAAAACTGACGAGAGTCTTGCCTTGCGCTCGATGAATGAAATCTTGAAGTATCTCTTCTTCACCCGCAGGTGTGTCTGCAAAGAGGGTCGTGAGGTGAGCTTTGTCCAAAGCATAAGTCGCATAGCCGATTAAGAAAGGATAGGTTTGTTCCGAACTCCCCAACCCCGTGGTTTCGAGGTCAAAGAAAAGAAGCTCCTCCGTTGGAACGCTGTGCATGAAGTCAATCGCAACCGTCAAAGGTAGAGACAACTTTGTTAATGCTTGCGGATGGTGAGTGAATAATTTTTCTAAATGAGTCTTGTGGGTGAGGGGCGGTTTAGGCTTCGCTTCTTGTCGGGCGGTATTCGAGTGGTTATAGGCTTTGAGGCGTTGGCCTAAATTTTTCACCTCATTGTAAGCCATAAAGGCCTTCAAGCTCTTCGAGTTTTTCAGATAGACTTTGCGAGATGACCTCTTTCGCCTGAGGTTGGGTCACCTGAAGGAGCGACATCTTGAGCGCAGTGCGTTTTTCAGAAAGCGAACCGCTGTTTTCAAAAATTGTGACGAGTTGGCCATAGAGCGATTGTGTGAGTTGTGGAGGCATCCCTTTTTGTTGTGCGGCCATAAGAGAGCGTTGGATTGCGTTATGTACATCGCGGTATGCTTCGACTTCGTCTTTGAGTTTATTCGCTTGGCCTGCGTCGAAGAGCGAGCGTTGCATCACTTTGTGTATTTCACCCGACCAGTCGACAGCTTGCTGTTGCGAAGCCTTCTGAAAGAGCGCGAAGAATGTATAAGCGTTCTGTTTCACCGGAGACAGTCCACCGTAATATTTTGCATACCCCGCCTGGTCTTTCGCCTTGACGAAACGCGAAACCGCATTCGTCACGCCGACAAAATCGCGGAAGCTAATTTGCTGTGGCACGCTTTGGGCCGTCTGTTCGCTTTCTCCTTCGCTCGTGTCGCCTCCCGTGTCTGGAGTAAAGGTCAAAGGACGCGCAGTCACAAAAGCGGAAGTGTATTTAGATAGTAGCACTTCTCCCGGTTGCGGTTTAGGTCCTGAACCTTGTGGCGCTTCACCGGGGAGCACGAGTTCTGCCGCTTTCAGTTTTTCTTCGGCCTCGGCTTCTGGATCGAAAGGCTTGTACGTTAGAGGCGGCGCTTTCGCAAAATCGGCGGCGAAGAGCATGATGAGGTCGTTCGAGGGCGTGCGGTATGGATTTTCATACTCCGCCTTATACTTGGGGATCTCTGTTTCGAGAAGTTTCTCTTTTACTTTCTCGAGCTGCGGCATGAAGTGTTGCCCGATGTATGCACCCAACCGGCCGGCATTGGGTTCTTTGATGAACGATGCAAACTGCGGTAACTCGTCGAAATAATCGTCGAGCTTTTTCACCGTTTTTTCGATGAAGCCCGGTAGTTTTTGCTGCAATGCCTGCGCTTCTGCGCCTTGTATCTTTAACGCCTGCGTTGCATAATGCACCAAGAGACGCTGCATCGTTAAGAGATACGCCCGGCTGAGACCCGTTTCAGAAAGTTCATAACTCCCATCGCCTCTTTTACTGATGAAAGGTTGTGTCATTTCGCTTCGACGCCGCTCCTTAGAAAAAAATCAGCCGCGAGAAGATAGCTTTCAACGCCCAACCCCGCGACGACACCTTTTGCAATCGCGCTTAAATAAGAAACGTGGCGAAACTCTTCGCGCGCATAGACGTTGCTGATATGCACTTCGATGAAAGGAACCTTCACAGCAGCGAGCGCGTCTCGTATAGCTATAGACGTGTGCGTGAATGCTCCCGCGTTCAAGATGAGTCGGTCGCGACTCGAAAGTTTTTGTATCTCGGTCACAATGTCGCCTTCTTGGTTTGACTGGTAAAAAGAGACATCCGCACGACTCGCTAAATGCGCGCGCATCTGATCTTCTAAATCGGCGAGGGTGAAGCTGCCATAGTGCGACTCTTCGCGCGTACCTAACAAATTCAAATTGGGCCCGTTCAAAACTGTAATTCGCATAAATTTCAAGCCATCCGAAACATTTTAGATAGCCGCTATGCTAACGTTAAAAATTCTTTCAGGCTCGCAAGCAGTTCTTTCTCTTCTATGCCTTGAGGCAACCGCGCACGGCCCACCTTATCTAAGAGAACATACTTTATAGCATTATTATCGTTCTTTTTATCGGCGTGCATGAGTCGAATGAGCTTCGTTAGCATTGTGGGATTTATCCTTGTAAAACCATGCCGTTTCTGCTGCAAGAATTGGAACGATTGTGGCAGGGTATATTTTTGGAGGAGGTTCTGGATCCGCGTCTCGTCTGATAGAGATAAATAGCCCATGCGGCGCGACAAGAGTGCGGCGAACCGCATGCCTATCGCAACTGCCTCACCGTGCAGAAGCCCTTTGTACTCAGTGAGGGCTTCGAGAGCATGCGCCAATGTGTGCCCAAAGTTTAAGAATGCGCGGATGTTTTGTTCTTTTTCGTCTTTCGAGACAATCTTCGCTTTAATGCGAATCGACTGGTGCGCGACCTTTGCGAGAAAATTGGTGTCCAACCTTTCTTCGTTGTAGGTTTCCTTTTCTAAGAAGCCTACCATCGAAGCGTCTTGAATGAGCGCCGTCTTCACGGCTTCTGAAAGACCGCAACGGACCTCTCTCACCGGTAGGGTCTGTAGAAATTCGGGAATAACAAAAACAGCCTGCGGTTGGTGGAACACTCCCACAAGGTTCTTGCCGCTCTTCAAATTGACCGCTGTCTTTCCGCCGACAGAAGAGTCGACCATGGCTAATAGCGTCGTGGGTATCTGGATAAAAGGAATGCCACGCATAAAAACTCCCGCGAGAAAACCCGTGAGGTCGCCCACGACGCCGCCGCCTATAGCGACGAGCCGCGACGCGCGTGTCGCACCCGCGTCGACGAGTGCATTGGCCGTCTTTTCGAGAGACATGAACGATTTGCTTTTTTCTCCTGAAGCGATGCGAAAAAAATGTGCATGAGGCAGCGCCTTTCGGAGTGTTTCGCCGTGGAGTTTGTCGACGTTCGAGTCGATGAGCGCGAAGTCGCGCCCTGGCTTAGCATCGAACTCTTTGGAAAGGTCGGCGATTGTACGCAAGGCCCTGACCAAATAAGAGCGCGTACCTAATCGAACAGGGATTGGCTGCACGTTACTCCATCGAGGCAAAGAGCATGTCGAGAAGTTCGACTGCCTTATCCATCGTTGCCTTGCGCACGTTGAGCGGCGGAGCGAGACGCAACACGTTTGTGCCGCCGCGCCCGATAATGAGTCCCAAGGACAGCGCCTTTTCGACCAAGGCTTTAACGTCTGTGCCTTCTTCAAGAACGACGCCGATGAGAAGCCCCAAACCGCGCACCTCTTCAACCTTGGGCGCGTGCTTGGCTTTGAGCTTATTGAGCGCGGAGGTTAAATAGCGCGCAGACGCTTTGACGTGCTCCAGGAGTTTTTGCGATTCGATCGTGCGGATAACTTCGTATGCGACAGCGCTCGCCAAGTGACCTCCGCCAAAAGTGCACCCGTGCATGCCAGGCTTTAAGACGTGGCTAAATTTTTCTGCGACGAGCATAGCGCCTATGGGGAAACCACCGCCCAACCCCTTCGCCATCGTTACGATGTCGGGGATGACTCCGTAGTGCTGGTATGCGAAGTAGTGGCCGCTACGCCCCATGCCGATTTGCACTTCGTCGAACGCGAGGACCACTTGCTCTTCATTGCAACGCGCCCGGGCAATTTTCAAAAAGTCCGACGACAGAGGTATTACTCCCGACTCACCTTGCACTGGTTCGAGAATGACTCCGCATGCAGTACTGTCGATGGCAGCGGAAAGGCCTGCGATGTCGTCCGCGTTCACAAATTCGACGTGGCCGACAATTTCACCAAAACCATTGTGTATTTTATCTTGGCCCGTCAGAGACATCGCGCCGAATGTGCGGCCGTGGAAACCATTTTTGATCGCAACGACTTTTTCTCGCTTGGGGCTCAGGCTTTGTCCATAAGCGCGCATCAGCTTGAAAGCCGCTTCGTTAGCTTCGGTGCCTGAATTACAAAAAAATACTTTGCCGGGAAAGTTGACCTCCACCAAGGCGCGCGCAAGTTGTGCCTGACCTTGGTTGTAATACAAGTTGGAGGTATGCCACAACGCTTCGGCTTGGCTGGAAAGCGCGGCGATGAGGTCTGCGTGCGCGTGCCCCAATAGAGTGACGGCGATGCCACTCAAAAAATCGATATATTCTTTTCCTTCGGTGTCGTAGAGATGGTCCCCCGCGCCGTATTGGAATGCGACGGGCAGTCTTGCATAAGTCGGCAGCACGTATTTTTCATCGAGGTCTTTAATCTCTTCAAACGAAAGGCGTTGCTGTGGGTCGAACGTATTGCGCGTCAAGTGGCCGTGTTCTGTTGAAGCCTCTTCGATGCCATAAAATTCCCGCGCCCCTTGCGGTTCTTTCTCGCTTTCTGCCATGGGACTGACTGACGAATCGAAACACCCCGCAAAGCCTGTTCTCATCGACGCCTTATCGAGCCTTCAAAAAAGAGCTCAGCCAATTAGTTTTGGTTTTTCATAAGAGAATACCGGAGCGAAATATCTCCAAGGAGGAATGCGTAACGCTTGTAAAGAAATCCCCGAGAAGTAGGTGGGACGTCTTCGAATGGCGCTACTGTCGATAGTAAGGCATTGTCTACGAAAAACACAAGATCCAATTTGGTAACTTAAGGAGTAGAAAATGAGTGTCCAAATGAATGAACAGTTAGAGTCGATTTACCAGGAAATCGTAAAGCGCAATCCTGGAGAACAAGAATTCCATCAAGCGGTGCACGAGGTCTTAGACTCGTTGGGGCCGGTCTTGGTCAAATACCCCGAGTTCGGTAAACGCAAGGTCATCCAACGATTGGCTGAACCCGAGCGCCAAATCATTTTTCGCGTACCCTGGACAGACGACAAGGGCGAAGTCCACATCAATCGGGGCTTCCGCGTCGAGTTCAATAGCTGCTTAGGCCCTTACAAAGGCGGGCTACGTTTCCATCCCTCTGTCTATTTGGGGATTATCAAATTTTTAGGATTCGAGCAAATTTTTAAGAACGCTTTGACGGGTCTTCCCATCGGTGGCGCCAAAGGCGGATCGGATTTCGATCCCAAAGGAAAATCCGATAACGAGATCATGAATTTCTGCCAGAGTTTCATGACGGAGCTTTACCGTCACTTGGGAGAATACACCGACGTTCCCGCAGGCGACATCGGGGTAGGCGGCCGCGAAATTGGTTTTCTATTTGGCCAATACAAAAGGATTACAAACCGTTACGAGTCGGGCGTCTTAACCGGTAAAGGGCTTGACTACGGCGGATCGCTCGTACGCAAAGAAGCGACGGGCTACGGTGCCGCGTTCTTCGTGCAAGAAATGCTGCGTGTGCGCAAGCAATCTTACGAAGGAAAGACGTGCGTCGTTTCGGGCGCAGGCAACGTTGCGATTTATACTATCGAAAAAATTACCGAACTCGGCGGCAAGGTTGTCGCGTGCTCCGACTCCAATGGATACATCCACCATGAAAAGGGCATCGATCTTGAATTAGTGCGTCAGCTCAAAGAAGTCGAACGTCGCCGTATCAAAGATTATGTGGAGTACCATAAAGATGCGAAGTACATCGAAGGCGGCAATATATGGGATGTCCCCTGCCAAGTCGCGATGCCGTGCGCGACGCAAAACGAGCTCACAGGGAAAGACGCCGAAAAGCTCGTGAAGCACGGCCTCATTGCAGTGGGTGAGGGTGCCAATATGCCAACGACTCCCGAGGGTGTGCGTGTGTTTCAAAACGCGAACATCGCTTATGGGCCAGGCAAGGCGACGAATGCGGGAGGAGTGGCGACTTCGGCGCTCGAAATGCAGCAGAACGCGAGCCGCGACTCATGGTCCTTTGAGTACACCGAGAAACGTCTCGCCAAAATCATGAGTAACATCCACGAAATTTGTTACGAGACAGCCGAAGAGTTCGGTACTCCGGGTAACTACGTCAACGGCGCGAACATCGCGAGCTTCATTAAAGTAGCGAAAGCGATGCTCGCCATGGGATTGATTTAGATATTGGTGTCTCTCGACTACTCGGTCACCTCGACTGCGCTCGGTGACCGAGTAGTCGAAACGTGGTCGTTGAGCGCAGTCGAAACGTGGTCGTTGAGCGCAGTCGAAACGTGGTCGTTGAGCGCAGTCGAAACGTGGTCGTTGAGC
>CAUJII010000172.1 GCA_963205035.1 Spirochaetota bacterium | reverse complement strand
TGTCAGTGAAATCGACCGGGGGAATAACAACTCCATCGAGTCTCTCGACTCGCCGCGCTCGATGCTCAAGAAAAATGTGGGATTGAGGAGTTGAAAATAACTACTACGCGTAAGCGACATGAAGGCAAAAAAATCGAGGACTGCAAGAAGTGCTAAAAAACGAAAAAGATTGAGGGGATGGGAGAGATATTCCGTCGTGCGCTCGATGCCCGATGAGATGGAGCTCCCGACAGCTAAAAACTTATCTTTCAGCTTTTGTAAGTTCATGTAAAAAAGTACTCACTCCTCGGCTTACCCCTGCAGCAAACGCTTTTTGGTATTCCTCACTCCGCAGCCTCTTCAAATCGTCTCGGTTTGTAAGATACCCCGTCTCGATGAGAATCGCCGGCATGAGAGAACCCCTGAGCACTGCAAAATCCGCTTTCTTCACTTTTCGCGGTTTAATCATGCCGTCAAGGCGATTCGACATGCCGTGAAAGACGCTCCGTGCAAGCGTTTTGCTCTCTCGCTGAATCTGCGCGCTCATGAGTTTGCTCTTGAGTTTGCGGATGTAAGCACTACTCTCGTAACGCATGCTTTCTCGGAGCATCATTTGCCGCGCTTCCATGTTGTCGTGGCTTTGCGCTAAGTAATACACCTCAAAGCCCTTGACCTTCGGCGAGAGCGTCGAATTGCCGTGTATGCTGATAAAGAGCCCGAACGCACTGTCTTTGTTCTTGCGGTTGGCGATGCGGCTGCGCGTTTCGAGCTTATAGAACCTGTCGCCGCTGCGTGTCAGATAAACTTTGACATGGGAAAAATCTGCGCGGAGCCTCTCTTGCAGAGCGTGCGCCAATTTCAGTGTAATATCCTTTTCCTGAACGTCGAAATAACCCAGTGCGCCAGAATCTTTGCCCCCATGCCCCGCATCGATAACGATAAAATCGAGCATCTTTCGAGTCTTTCTCTTTGCCTCGCGTTGAATCAATAAATTATTCGCGTTGAAGCGGTAAGAAACAGGTAGGTTTAACTCCGTCAAAATTTCTTCGACGAACTCTCGCGAAAAGAAAAGCCCTTGGTCATAAAGAGTGCCTTGGCTCTCGAGTTCGTTCACTTCGTGTTGCACTTGATAGTGCGACTTGCCCAACTCGAAAAGAAGGATGCGCATGCCAAAACGAATTTCGCCCTGCTTTGCTCGTTGCGAATAACGCAAGCGAAGGTCGGAGTGAATGCGGATGAGGTTGCCCGCAGAGAGGTATGCCTTCTTATCGAACTGCACGAGCGTCATGCGCACACTCTCTGTCCTCTGAGTGTTACGTGTTTTCTTCGTATTTACCCGACCTCGCTCTCGCGCAACACCGACAGAAAGAGGAGCGACAAACAGTAATATAAAGAGGAGAGAGAAATTCCAGTGAGCCCATCGACGCAAGAAATACACAGAACAACCTAACGCAGAGTTAATCCACAAGCGTGAGCACAAGCCTTTAAGGCAGGCCGTGTTGCAAAGCTCTTTCATTACGATTGACCCCGCTTTTCTCTCACCGGTTTTGGCCCGCGTGGTTGATCCGTACCACCAAATTATTATTAACACGCATGTACGGCGTTTTCGCCAGACGTACGTCGAGTACTTTCAAGACCCAAAGACTCAGGCATTGGCGGATTACTTCTTTCAAGAAATCTATACTTTAGAAGGCAAAGAAGAGCGCGACAAGCTGGCGGTCAAAACCTACCAGCGTTTCAAAGGAATGCTCACCGCGAAAAGCCGCGAGCGAATCGAAAAACTTCTCTACCTGAACGAAATCACCGACTCGCTCGATTTCACCATGGCGCAGATAATTCGCAAGGAACCAAAATTCATCGTGCACGCAGACGGGCTCGATTTCGTCGATTTCAAAAAGCTCGCATCGCTCTACCGAAAGGCGAACCCCAGCAAGGAACGCGTCAACCAACTCGAATTGGTCTTGGTGAACCTCGAATCATTTTTCGATCTGAGTAAACACCCCTTAGCGCCGGTCATTATTCGACCTGTCTCTCTTGCAGCGCGCGCAGTGGGAGCTCTCCGTCTATTCCGTATTTTTGAGCAGGGGTATAATGCGACAAAACCCATCTCTAAAGAAGTTTTCTTCGATTTCACGGCGCATGTTCGGCAAAATGAAATTCTGTTCTTAGAGAAAATCTACAAGAAGCGAATAAAAATTCCATGACGTACACAGCGCAAATTCTCTCGCAAACAACCGACGCCGCTGGGTTCGTGCATTTGACCTTGGCCCGCCCCCATGCATTCGAGTATATGCCCGGGCAATTCGTAGCACTCCGAACGACTCTCGATTCACCGCCTGTCTTTCTGGCACTCGCTTCACACCCGAGTGAAAAAGATTTGCTCCTCTTGAGCCGCACACGCTATTTAGGGAAGACTGTCTTCATCACTGCGGCACAAGGCGCAGGCTTCGAGTGCGACTTCAGCGTCTCCAAACCGTTTCTATTCATCACGCATGGTTCGGGAATCTCTGCCATCCGCCCGGCCATCTTAGAACGCCACGCGCGCGGGTTTAAATACGACACGCTTCTTTATGGAATCCAAGACGCGGCAAGCGAGCCCGCGTTAGATATTTTAACTCCGCCTTATTCAGAGAAAAAAATTCTCGCTTATTCGCAAGCCGGCGACCGCACTCATTCCAAACTGAGCGCGTTGGATTTAGCGGCGTTTGGCGCGGTGCTCCTCATCGGCGGTAAAGTGTTCATGGACGATACGAGGGAAATGCTGCGGGCGCGGGGTTTTGCGTTAGAGAGAGTTTACTCGAATAGTTGAGATAGATTTGGTTCACAGTTTAGGCTTAGAACTCGCGCCATTTGGCTTTGCAACGTATTCCGCTTTGTGGCTAATACCCTAATGTTCGATTTATTCAACCCGACCGACGACCATGCCGCACTGCGCGGTCTCACGCGAGACCTTGCGAAAGGCGTTCTCGAACCGCAAGTCCACGAGTTTGACGAGAAAGAATCGCTGAACGAAGCGCTCTTGCGCAAAATGGGGAGCGAGTATAACCTCTTCGGCATCACCGTACCAGCAGACGCCGGCGGTTACGGTCTCGACGCGACAGCAAGCGTCATCGTCCATGAAGAGCTGAGCTATTCAGACGCCGCGTTTACTTTGAGCTACCTTGCGCACGAAGTGCTCTTTGTGAATAACCTTTACCACTCGGCAAACGACCACCAACGCAAACGCTATCTGCCGCAGGTCTTAGACGGCACGGCTCTTGCGGGCATGGCGATGTCTGAACCGGGAGCGGGCACCGACGTTTTGGGCATGACGACAAGCGCCGAAAAGAAGGGCGACCATTATATTTTGAACGGCACGAAGCAATGGATCACAAACGGAAATTGCGGCAGTTTCTTCATCGTCTATGCGCGCACTCAAAAAGATAAACGGCAGGCCATATCGAGCTTCATCGTCGAAAATAATTTCAAAGGTTTTAGCGTCGGCAAGAAAGAAATCAAGTTAGGCATGAGACAATCCCCTACCTGCCAACTCGTCTTTGAAGACGTTGTAGTTCCCACAGAAAACCTCATCGGCGAAGAAGGCGGAGCGCTGACACACATGATGCGTAACCTTGAGATTGAGCGATTGACGCTTGCCGCGATGTCTTTAGGGATTGCAAAACGCGCACTCGATGAAATGGTGCGCTACGCATCGCTCGACAGAAGTGCCTTCGGAAAAAAACTCGCGGACTTCGGTCAAATACAGCAGCTCATCGCGGAGTCGTATGCCCGTTACCGCGCAAGCCGCGCACTTGTCTATGAAACGGCACTCCGCATCGGACCCTCGTCGCGTGAGAGTTTGTCTGCCGCAGCGGCAAAACTCTCCGCAACTCAAATGGCAGAATACGCGGCGCGCACGGCGATTCAAGTTTTCGGCGGATATGGTTACACACGCGAATACCCGGTTGAAAAACTTTTGCGCGATGCGATATTGCTTTCGATTGGCGGAGGGACCAACGAAGCGATGCAAAAAAACATCATGAAGGATCTCAGAGACTCTCTCCAGTGAAAAAAATTTTCTGTCTCATATGCATACCTCTTTTTTGCGTCACGCCTTCTGAAAAAAAATATCTTTCTTCGTGGGAACACTCCAAGCTCATCGAGAGTTTGACTTGCAAGATTGATACGCCGCTCGACGAACGAAAAATTAAAACAAAGGCGATTAGTTATGGAAAGTCGCAAAAAGGAAAGAACTTAGTCGCATACATCGTTCGACCCGAGAAAGGTGCAGAGCCGGTTCAAAACGTCTATTTGATTGCAGCGCAGCACGGTGACGAACGCAATAGCAAAGTTGTTCTCGATTATTTTCTGCGCGAGGTGCGCCTTTTGAGCCGCGACTTCCAGAACAACCACCGTATTCTTGTGATACCGCTTTACAACCCCGACGGTTATAGTCGTCGAAACCGGTTGGCTCTTAACAAGACCGATCTCAACCGCGATTTTCCGACAGACGACGCGGGCGCTGAAAACCCCAAAGCATTGGAGACCGAAGCGTTCTTGAGTCTGATGCGAAAATACCCGCCGAAGGTTATTTTTAATCTGCACCAGCCGTTCCGTGTCGTCTTACCCAACAAGGGCAGCGATTCTTATGGCAAAGAATTTGCCACCCTTTCCGATTATCCTTTAGGACACGGTGTCGGCTACCCGACCCCTGGCTCTTTGGGAACTTGGGCGGCGGAGAATGAAATTCAAATTGTGACGGTAGAGATGTCGCGTTCGATGAGAAAGGCGATGGCGCCTTTTATTTACGAAGAAGTGCGTCTTGCGCTTTTCAACGCTGCGTTCGGATGTATTCCAAGACCCGCGCACCGTTCTCGATTGGAAAAATACCTCGATGAAAGAGAATAACTCCCCCATGCTCCGAGAATCGCGAAAGTATTTTCTCCGTTCGCGCGGCGCGATTATTCTGATTACGACGACGCTCATCTTGACTCTCTCTGCATCTGTCGCCTTAGTCTATGTCCGTTTTGCGTTGAATGAATACCGCGCTGTGTCCGTCGTCGGCCACCGCGAAAAGACTCTCCAGCTTGCACAAAGCGGACTCGAAACAGGCATCTTGCTTCTCACGCGTGTTCCTATCGATTCGCTCTATGATTTTGGGATTTTCACCCTGGCGCCAACAATCCCTTTAGGTGGCGGGCTCGTGTCTCTTTCGCTCAGTGAAGAAAGCGGGAAGCTCAACGTGAATCGGTTGGTGCGCATGTTTGAAGACAAGACTGACGAAAGGCAACTCGAATACTTTCAACGTCTCTCGACTGCAATGGGAATCCCGGCCGATTTGTGGCAAGCGGTCGTCGACTATATCGACGAGAACAATGTGCCGATGCCGCGTGGCGCAGAGAGGGCTGACTATGAGCGGCTCATTCCTCCCCGGCGGATCAAGAACGGACGGCTTCAATCGATTGAAGAGCTGCTCTTTATTCCGGGCTTCGACCAACGCCTACTTTACGACGACCTGCGCTCCGAGGATAAAAAACTCAACACGCAAACCGTTTCTGCAAGCGACATCGAAAAAGCAACGCTCACGCCAGAAGACTACATCCTCGCGAACAACATCACAACATACCTTGTCTATAACGCGGACACTTCGACAGACCTTCTCAACCTCAACTCCGCGCCCTACCACGTCATCTTGTCGTTGTCTGAATTTATGACGCCTGCTGCAGCGCGTAAAATTATCGCGGAGCGTCTCAAACGCGGGGGACGTTTCAAGAACCGAGAAGACATTGCGAACCTTCCAGAGCTGCAAATCAAGACACGCGGTGAGCTGACGCTCTTCCAGGAAATCTACGACCGCATTACGACGACCAACCAAATCTATAAGATTGTTGCCGAAGCGTCGATTGATTCGCAGACGGCGCAAGTCATGGGAGTTTTGGACCCAATCGCGCGGCGGCTCGTTTTTTACGCAGAATAACTATGGCACGCGCTCCCGTTGTGATTGAAATTAACCCTTACGAAATTAAAGGTTTGGCGTTTCGTAGCGGTTTTGCCGGCCGTTCATTTTTTCAGGCCGAAAGTAAAGCGGTGGATCCCAAAGCCAGTCTTGCCGAACAGGCTGCGGCTTTCGTCAAAGAGCACTACAGCGACGCGATCGGTGTCTATTTCAACGTCCCCTATGAAAGTCTTTTCACACGCGAGCTTTTTTTTCCGTTTGCAGATAGACGCAAGGTGCGCGAGGTTTTGCCTTTTGAACTGGAACCTCTGCTCCCTTTTGATCTTGCAGACGTCGTCTATGACAGCTACCTCACAACACACGCTGCCAACCACTCGACTCGCGCAATTATTACGGGTTCGCGTAAAGACATCCTCATCCGTTTTTTGGATGAATTTCGCCAACGGTCTATCACCGTCTTGGGTATCTACACTCCGCACGATGCGCTCTTTCGCCTCCATCCCTTTACAGGTCTCGAATCGTCCGTAATGTTGCATGTCTCGCGCCAAGCGTCCGTCATCGTTATTGTATTGAACGGCGAATGGCGTTTTGCGCGTGTCATGCCGATTGGTTACGATTGGCTAATCACAAAACTTCGCTCCAAGTGGAAAAAAGATGCGAGTGAAATTCAACGCATTCTCTTAGCGCTCCCGCCCACTTTGGACGAAAGCCCCGAACTCGAGGATTTTCAGAAAACACAAAAGCTTACCAAAGAAAAACTCAAGAGCTTAATCCATACGATTGAAAATTTTACCGACGCGATTGGCCACGAGCTCGATATTTCACTGCGCAATTTGCAGATAGACCAAGAAGGCGACGTCACCAGCGAAAAGAGCGAAATAGAGAAGAAAGCGATCAGCGCTCAAGACCTCGCTTCAATGAAAGTCTCGTTAAGCTCCGACCTCAACAATGCGCTCGTCATCGAAAACGCGTTGGTAAAGAAACTCAACCGCCCTGTCGAACCCTTCCCCTATGAACGCACTCCCTTGGCGCTCCTCAACAGAGAGCATCTCATGACCATGGGTGGCGCCTACTCGCAGACCATTTCGGGCAAGATGAATCTCCTCAAAGACGATTTGCGCAAATGGGTTCTGACAAGCCAGCGCGGCGTAAGCCGCTTGGTCTTAGGACTTGCTATCGGCGCCGTTCTCGTGTTTCTGATTTCTTTTTTCATCGATTTCAAGAGGCGACAATACCAGTTGAAAGAATGGGATGATCGCCAAGCCAAAATTTTCCAGCAATTTTTCGCAAGTGCGAAAATTCCTGAAAACGTCACCGCACTCACTTACGCTTCAGAGTTAGTGCGCAAAGAAAGACAAAAGACTGAAATTCTGGAAGTCTTTCTCAAGTCGCCGCGCTTGTCGGCGATTTTGGTTCAGTTGCACCAAAATATATCGACCGAATCGGGGCTGGAAATCAATTCATTCTATTATAGCGACCGAGGCGTCGAAATCAACGGCCTTGTGCCTGATTTTGCGAAGTTAGAAGATATGAAACGGTCTTTAAGCAAATCGCCGCTCTTTGCCGGTGTCGAATCCAAGAACGAAAATTCTACTCCGGGGCCTGGCGGGCAAAACAGAATTAAATTTACTCTCTTTGTCAAAGTGAAAAAAACGGAAAACTAAATCGTGAAGAAATTCTGGGAGTCACTCAACCCGCGCGAGCGCACATACCTCATGCTCATGGGCGTATTTTTTCTTTTTCTGATACTCTTTTTTTCAGGGCGGGCGTTTTTCCGATACATCGCTGAGATTGAAGAAAGATCGGCTTCCGCAGAAAAAGATACGATGAGAATCGAACAACTCGGGCGTGAATATCAAGTCTTGCAAGCGATGAAGACGGGCGATTCGCAGCAGCTCGACAACATGCTTTCGAGTATCGAACAAATGCTCAAGACGATTGGCCTCAGAGAGAAAGTCGGAACTCTCACACCGACAGATACCGTTGTTCAAGATAAATACTTGAAGCGCGAAGTCAAGGTGTCTATTCGAGAAAGCAGTGCAAATTTGGTGCTGGATTTTATCCGACAAATTGAACAGAGCGTGCAGACCCTCTACAAAATTGAGTCGTTCAGCTATAGGCCGGTTCTTAAAAAGCCGGGACTCTACGATTTCACAGTGCAGATTTCGGGTTTTCAAAAAAAACAATGACGCGTCTGAAGGTTAATAGAATTCTATGAGCGAAGAAAGCACGACCGAACCGATGGAAACTCCCCCGCCGCCCATCGAAGAGGCTCCGCGGTGGCAGCGCATCGCGAAGCGGCTTGTGCCTCTTCTTGTGGGTTTTCTCGCGTTCGTCTTTGGATTACTTTTTTTTGCGCCTCTCGAAGACTATGCACTTCTCGCACTCAGACAAGCCAGCGCAACAGGGCCAGCGGTTGAAATTGGTAATCTCAAACTTTCATCCTTTGGCAACTTCAAAGCCGAAAGTTTGAAAATCCCACTTTCGGGTGAAGGCGAGAATCAAGGACTTCTCAAGATTGCTGAGGTCAAAGGCGACATTTCTCTCTTCTCCATACTCTTTTCAGACACCTACAAGAGCACGGCGAACGCAGTCATCCTCTCGTTTTCGCAGGGCAATTTTGGGCTCAAAATCGATTCTCTCGAAGCGAAGACAGATCTCACGCAAAAAAAATCGGGAGGGACACAACAAGCATTCCAGGGAAGCGTATCGTTCGAAGGCGAATCGGCGCAGGTCGTCTATAAAGAGATGCGTTTCTTGAAAGAAGAAATTGTCGTTCCGTTTCTTAAAGTCATACTGAAATTGCGCGTGCATGAAAGCACAATCGCCATCGACGAATGCGAGGCGTTAGGACGTTTAGCCTCGGTCAAGATTAAGGGCTCGATGCAAACGGGGGCGCAAGGGCAACTGAGTCTAAATGTTATTCTAAAACCAACCGATGAATTCTATGAAAAATACCAAGACAAAGACCCGCGCACATTACTCCGCTTCGCGAATGTTTTGCAAGACGACGGGCGCATCGAACTCAACATTCGAGGAACGCTTTCACAACCGCAAGTGCAACCGGTGACCGTGCAGCCAACCGCGACAACGACGCCGCCGCACAGCGATGAACGTTAAACTATTTTTTAGGCGACTTGGGCACTGGGGGCTTTGAGCTTTGCACAAGCTGCTGCCATCCACGCAACTCAAAAGCGCGCATAAAATGCTTGAGAGAGCGCAAGTAAACCTGCGCACTGTACGAAAAATTTCTGTTATTGTACGCAGCTAAGGCGCGCGCTTCGTCTTGCTTGCCGACTTCGATTGTTCGGAGAACTTTCTCTTTTGTCGTCGTGTTGGTAATCGCCTCGCTGCTACGCTCGTAATACGTTTTTTTATATTTGTCGATGAGCGCACGCAAGACATCGGCGATGTCGCGAAACTCTATCTGAAATCTTTCGTAGCTGGCTTGGACGGCCTTGAGTGCCGGATTTTTTTCTGTGTGTTTCGCTTCTTTATATCCTGCAATGCTCCGTTCAAAACCCTCAAGCTGCATTTCAATTGCACTTTGACGGCCCGGCACAAAGCCTGAGTCCAAAAAATAACGCAGCTCGCGGCTGTATTGCGCACCTTTGTTGCGCATCTTGTCAAAATTGAGAGACCCCGCTGCGCTACTGGCAGAAAAATTTGCGAGAACAAGGGCTGCGAAAAATAGACGGAGGTATCGGAGTGAGACTTGTCTATTTTTCGCCATGCAAATTATTTCTTAGGCTCCGGTTGCGGCTTTGCCGGTTGGCCGACGTTCTTCTCCGGTTGATCTTTCGCGGGGTATTCTGGATCACGCACCGCTTTTTCTGGTCGTTTTGTATCGAGTTCTTTGAAAGCGTCTTTTAGAACCGATTTTTTCTGCGCCGAGATGAGGCCGTAGTTATCGTCGTGGTGCAAGAAAAAATTCATGCGGTTCTCATAAAGTTTGCGGTTCATCTGATTGACGAGGTTGTTTTTTACGCGCTCGTAATCTCGAATCACTTCGCGGTCATCTTTGTTTCTGGCATCGTCCCAAGTTTGTGTTTGGTAATCCACCTTATCTTCTATGGGCGTTTTGCTTTCAATCAAAGACAAAAATGCGAAACGCTTTGCACGCCTGGCGCGCTTAATCGCATCCATGTAATAACGGATTTTATTCGAGAAAAGAAAACGGTTATAGTTATACCCCATATCTCGAAACTGACGCGCCACTTCAACGTCGCGGTAACCTAACTGCAAGAAGTGCGCCGACTTGCGGTCTTTCGATTGAATAATGATGGGAGCATTCAAGTCAAGCAGAGTGCGTGCGTCTTCGATATAACGCTTCTGTACGATATCGTAATAGAGATCGAGCAAAATTTCTTGGCTTAAACGAATTTCTTTAAACGCGTCGACATAGTTACTCTCTAAGTAATAGAGGTTTGCGTTGAAATTGTGTTGGTTTGCATCCTTGAGAGTTTTCTCGTTTTCGGGCGAGCCAAAATTCGACACGCTTACGTTGACGAACTCTATAAAATAGCGATTTTCGCGGAGTATCTTTTCGACAAAACCCTGGTCGATAGATGCCCCCCACGACATGCTCAAAGGCATGACAAAAAGGAATATCCAAACTGCTCGAAGAGGTTTCAATAGTGCAAGGCGCATTTTTCTTTTGGGTACTCCTTTAATTTTTATCGGTCGTTTCGAGAAAGACTTAGAGCAAAAAAAAGGGTAGCCAGGAGCCTGTGCGGGAACTCGTGCAAACGATGCGAAATGACGATTTTTTCTGCGCCAAGCCACCCTCTCTACTCAGCATGCCTTTCCAGCTCCGCTTCAAAACCCAGTGGGAGTTGTTCGCGTAACGACCGTGCATTTTCTTCGCTGGGAAAAAGAAAGCGCGCCCCTGCACGCAGCCTCTTATTTTGTTGCGCGGCATCGACCCATACAATTTCGACCGGCAGCTCTAACGAATGCGTATCGACTGCTATCGATAGATCCATGTTTTCGCCCGGTGTCGCTTCGCCTTCGAATTCAAATGAAATGCCTTCGATCGAAACGTCTTGAGAAAGAGCCTGGCCGTTTCGTCCCCCTTGGCGTTTAAGCGATAGCTCCCACTGGAGCGGATAGCGGATATGCCGTCTCTTGTTATTCGCAAAACAGACGATGCGATTTTTTCCGGAGTATTTAGCAAAATAGAGCATTTGATCTGCGTCTTTAATGAGAGCCGCCGCTTCTTGCGCGTCGCCGGGGAACGTTGCAAGCCCACCGCTAATCGAAAGCGTGCAGCCTTCAATGTTGAGGTTTGCAAATTCCGTACGAATTTTTTCACTCACGACGAGAGCTCCATCGGCGCTGGTCTCGGGAAAGAGAACCACGAACTCTTCACCGCCGATGCGGCATGCGGTGTCTTCGCGGCGGATGCTGCGTTTCAGAAGCCGTCCCAGCGCAGAGATCACGGCGTCGCCGGTTGCATGCCCATGCGTGTCGTTGATTTTTTTGAAATTGTCGATATCGATCATTAAGAGAGAAAGCTCCCTCGCATGCCGATGCGCTTGTTTAATTTCACGCTCGAGCGCCGCCTCAAAAAAACGTCGGTTGTAAAGCCCCGTCAATTCATCGACAGCGGCTTGCCGCGCCGTTTCTGCATAAACGTGTATTTCAATCACTTTCGGGTTTCTTATTTCATGACTCTCGTTGACAAAGTAGTCGAGCATCGCCACACGAAACCCCGTGTGCCGAGCGAGTTTTTTTTCCAGAAAATCCCTGTGCCGAATGATGTTATGCCACGTATCGCGTGCCTCTGTGGCTTCCAAACGCAGATGGCACATGATATGCAGAAGTCTTGCGTAAATATTTTTTTCACCTTCTTGATACAATCGTTCGGCAACTTCGAGGATATTTTTTTCGTTACAGTCTTCGTCGGCAAAAACTTTTTTGATGAGGTCGAGCTCACCCTGCAACCCTGATGATAAGCGCATGACAAAACGCACCTGCCCGGCATGTACTGTAAAGAGCTTTCGGGAATACAGCGGTTGCTGGGGCGCGGGATTTGTTAGGGGGGCACCGTAAAACTGAAAGCAGGCGTCTTCGCCGCTTTAGCAGCAACTTTGCGCGCAAAGTTGCGAGGCTTTCAGATTTACGGTGCAGTGAATGCAATGTTGTCTGTGAAGTTACCCCCCAACAAATCCCGCGCCCGGTTGCTGACCGTGCAGATACACGATTAAATTGACAGGGTGTCTTCATCCGCAAACACGTCGATAAATATCAACGCGTTTATCCATCCGCCTAAGCTGTGGACTAAAAAAACGCCGGAGGAAACATGGTACAAGGTAACTATTTCGACACAAACAAAGATCTTCAATTTACTCTCGACCATTTCGTCGATTGGGCGACAATCGTCCCGCTCAAAGAACAAAATTTCAAAGACGCGGCGGAGTTCAAAAAAACAAATAACGAACATCTGCAGTTTGCGCCCAATAATACCCAAGAAGCCATCGAAGGTTACAAGGCCGTCTGGCAGCAAATCGGCGAACTTTCTGGAAAGGAAGTCGCGGCAGTCATCCGCGCGATGGATAAGCATGGCCTCAAATTCCACGACGGCAAAGTAACTTTCCCCCCCGATATGATCCGCCTCATCGACCTCTTCGGCCAGTCCGGTCTTTTGGGTTATGCGATGGAGCGCCACCACGGTGGTATTGGCATGAACCTCACTGCGGCATCGGTCGTGCTCGAGTTGGTCTCGCGCGCCGACCCGGCTTTCGGGATTGCCCTCGGTTGCTTTAACCTTGCAGAGGTCATCGAACGCTATGGTAGCAAAACAATGTCCGATGAATGGGTTCCCAAAATGGCGGCCGGTGAAGTGACGGGAGCGATGGCTCTTACCGAACCCAACTATGGCTCGGATCTCTCGCGTGTTATGACGCGCGCGACGAAAGGCGAAGACGGAGTGTGGCGGCTCAACGGCACCAAGCGGTTCATTACGCATGGTTGCGGCATCGGCGACAAGCCCAGCGTCATCTTAACTCTCGCTCGCTCGGGAGGTGCCGGGGCCAAGGGTCTTTCGTTCTTCTTAGTCCATAGCTCCGACATTGAAGTGGCGCGCATCGAAGACAAAATGGGACTCCATATTTCTCCGACTTGTGAAATTGTTTTTGAGAACAGCAAGGCAGAGCTCATCGGCGAGGAAGGCTTGGGGCTTGTGCGGTACGCTTTGGGAATGATGAATGGGGCGCGCATGGGGATCGCCGTGCAGTCTTTAGGCATCGCGGAAGCCGCACACCAAGAAGGCAAAAAATATGCATCGGAGCGCGTGCAGTTCGGTGACACTATCGACAAGCTCGCAGCTGTAAGACGTATTTTAGACGACAACGAAGCTCTGGTCGAGGGAATGCGTGCGCTGACCTACCGCGCATGTGAAATCGTCGACCATTACGACGGGCTTTCTGCAAAACTTCTCGCCGAAACGGGCGACGAGCGTACAGTTCGTAAAAACGAGACTGTCCTGCGCCTCGATAAATTAGCAAAGCTTTTGACTCCCACAGCGAAGCTCTTCTGCTCCGAAGAGGCCAACTTTGTTGCGTACCATTCACTGCAAATTTTCGGCGGCTCAGGGTACACCGAGGAATACGACATTGCAAAAATTTATCGCGACGCGCGTATTTGTACCATCTACGAAGGCACAACTCAGTTGCAGGCCGTGGCCGCAATTGGCGGCGTAGTTCAGGGACTTAGCGAAGGCGGTTTCCTACTCACACACCTTCGTGAAGAGGCTCAGAAAATTGGCGACGCAAGCCTCAAAGGAAAACTCAATGCCGACATCGAAACTCTTGTGAAGCTCGTGCCACTCTATAAAGAGCGCACAGAAAAAGAAGCCGTCTCGATTGATATGGTTGCCGCGTTTGCGCGAATTTATGTGGCGATTCTGTTGGCACAACAAGTGACGATTGCGCAGAAGAATAACCTTACCGAACTTGCAAACCATAAGACAAAAGTTGCCGCACACTTTTATGCAATGAGCAAGCGTTATTTGGCAGGACTCGTGGCGCTCTTAGAAACGGCCGCAGTGTAAGCTCGATGGCAGGGAACGAAAATTCGTACGAGGGGCGGCAGAATCACATCCGCACCCTCGCTCTGCCTGCAATCGAAGTTTTTGAAAATATTTATCCCGACCGGGATTACAACATCCACCTGAATTTTCCTGAATTTACGGCAATATGTCCTAAGACGGGCCTTCCCGATTTTGGCGTTGTCGATTTAGACTATACGCCCGACAAGGTTTGCTTGGAGCTCAAGTCTCTAAAAGAGTATTTCTTGGCATTCCGCTCTGTGGGAATTTTCCATGAAAACGTAGTCAACCGTGTCTTGGATGATTTAATCGACGTGGCAAGAATGCGAAGCGCAAAAATCTCAGTCGTGTACAATGCACGCGGCGGCATTGTCACCACGGTGAGTCGTTCATACAATCGCGCATGAACCAGACGAACGGCATGCGCCCCCTCAAAGCGCGCTACGCTGTCGTTCTCGTTTATCTCCTCGCGTCTTTTGCGCTCATCCAAATTTTTGCGTTCTTGACATTACGCATTTTCCCTACTGAGGAAACCACGCCAACGTTTCGGTTTCTTCTTGTGAGTGTCGTCGTTCAAATGGCGGGGGCACTCTTACCCGCCCCCTTTCTCATGCGCTTCACGGGCACTCAAATCTTTGGCTTCCAACGTGTGCCGCTCAAAGAAATTTTTTTAGCTTGTGGATTAATTTTTCTTAGCCTAATTTTTTTTAGTGTTCTTTATAGCATCCTTCAAATCACTCCGAAGCAATTAGGCTTTCTCGACACGAAAGAAATCTATGACAACCGGTATGCTTTTCTCGTCGCGACTGTCGTCGTCGTCCCCGGATATGAAGAGTGGATTTTTCGGGGGCTTCTTTTCGGCACTCTCACAACAGGCGTGACAGAGAGGAAATATGTTCTCGCAGCGGCACTCTTTTGTGCGATTCTTTTCACCTTGAGTCACATCGAAGGCGCGTACAGTTTTACCGCCCTACCCCCCATCTTGGCGATGGCGCTAATTTTTCAATACGTCACTTGGCGTTCTCAAAGTCTTTGGCCGGCGGTCTGCGGCCATGCTCTGCAAAATCTCTTAGCCGCCTCGGCGATGGTCGTCAAAGCGGGTAACTAACCTGAACAGGCACTCGCGTAAGCGTTGCGAATAAACACGCGTCGCTACAAAAAATCAATAACGATGCAGCTCGAATCGTCGTCGGCGTTCATTGGCGTGCCAGTTTGAACTTCGATGTCGCGTTCTAGACCTTCTAAAAGTTCCTGCTGTCTAAAACCCAACGTACTCAAGAGGTATTTTTCTAAGTGAGCGAGGGAATACGGCTGGCCGCGGATTGTGCCGGCTTCGATAATACCATCGGAATATAAAAAGAGACGCTTGTAATCGGCGAGGTCAAGCTCCTCGACGCCATAGCTTTCTTCGGGAGAAAAGCCCAAAAAATGCCCTTTAGGTTTTATTCTATCAAGCTTCGCTTCTCGGGTGCGGATAAAAAAGAGGGGTGGATGCCCCGCCTGTGATACACGAAGGCACTTCTTTTCTAAATCCGCAAAACAATACGCCGCAGTAATAAATTGTTCGTTCAAATGCGGATAGAGAATCCGGTTCATGTTCGCTAAGAGTTCGGGTGGATTCTCGGCCGCCTGGCGCTGTTCAAAAAATACCGAGCGCAGCATATTCACGAGAAGTGCTGCGGCAATTCCGTGGCCTGAGACATCGGCAATAAAGAAACCTACCTTCCGATCAGAAACTTCAAAAAAAGCAAAGAAATCCCCGCCGATAATTTTCATCGGCTTGAAGAGAGAAGCGGTAATCAAGTAAGGCGTCTGCAACTGCCGCTGTGGCAAGGCAGACCTTTGAATTTGTGCCGCGAGCGTTATCTCCTTCTGCCATTCACGCAACTCTTCCTTTTCGCGCGTCGATTTGCGGAGCCTGCCCGCAAGTGCCAAGGCCATGCAGATTGCCGAGATCAAAAACCCATACTCTGCAAGTTTGACAGGAGTTAGAAAAGAATAATAAAAGACGACATCATTCAGCACGCAGGCTCCATAAACAAAAAGGCCCGCAGTGATGGTTTTTGCTCCCTCAATTTTTCGCCGCACACCCACAAGCGCACCGTAAAAAGCAAACGCTAAAGCAAGTGCCATCGCCGCGAGAGCTAACGGCAACACATAATCTAAATAGAACGGAATGGCTTTTGGGAATATAGCGACGACTATAAGAAAAACGACGACAGCGGTACTGTAAAGGTGCGTCACTCGCCTCAGTCGCGGGAAAGAGAGTCTGAAGTAGCGTAACGTAAAACCAATTATCGTCAATGGAAATAGCGCTATCAGAAAATGAATGAGCACTGCATTCAAGAGAAAATGATCGAAGAGATAGTAACCCAAGCCGTTCATCCCCAGCACATGGAACGCCATCGCCAAAGTTAATAGAACATAATGCAAATTGGCGCGGCGGTGCGTTCTATCGCCGACCAACGCGAAGTGAAAAACTGCAATCACAAAAATAGCGGCCGCAACAAAAACGATGGAGAAAAGAAGCCAGTTAAATTTTTGCTGAATCTCGTCGATGCCACCCCAATAGATATGCGATGCGCCGAACACTCCTCCCGCACCATGAAACCCTGTTACCTCGAGCGTCAGGCGCTGCTCAGCATCGCTACTAAAATCCTCCAGATTTATGGGGTACCATCGAAACATCTCCGAAGAGTGCTCGGGATAACGGAGGGTATTATCGACCCTGCCCTTCTGTGTTATCACTTTTCCATTCAGTCGAAGCGTTATCGAAGTCGATACAGGCGGCAAGATGACGCCAAAATCCCGCGTCCGTAGATGCTGTGGAACCGTGATAACGAGCGAAAAAACACCTCGCGAGACTCCCTTTACATTTTGCATGCGCCATTCTTTATCGATACGTAGAAATTTGGAAACCTGCGGAGTGTCAAAACGCCAGTAACCCGCTAACGAAACAGGGCTTCTATCGTGCACAACAATTTCTCCCTTCTCGATAAATGCGCAGAGTGACGAGGTGGAAAACAATAAGACACACAGAATACGCATGCGGCGCACGCTAACCTTCCGCGCAGCCAAGTAAAGAAGATTATGGATTTTTCGAGTGAGTCAAATAAGAGACCGTCTCGAAGTGGTGAGTCCACGGAAAAAAATCGAACGCGCACATTTCATGGCAGGTGTATCCTTCGCTTTGAAAAAGCGCAAGGTCGCGTGCCATCGTCGCTGCGTCGCAAGAGGAATAAATAATCGGACCTTGGAACGCTTTAAGAGCTACTTCCCTGAAAACCTTCCACGTCTCTTTTGAAAGCCCAGCACGCGGCGGATTCACGAGCAAGAGTTCGGGAGAAAATTTTCGTATCTCCTCAAGAAGCGTCTCAGAAATTTTCTGTGGCAAGAAAAGATCTGTTGTACGAAAATTATTAGAAAAATCCGACGGGATCTCTTTGCCGTTTTCAAAAAACCGCACGGCCTCGACTTGTTCTTTCTTAAGAATATCCAGCGCAAGAACAGATAATGGGAATTCAAGCGAAAGCATGCGCGAGATAAATCCAAACCCCGAATAGAGCTCCAAGACGCGTGGAGAAGATAACCCCGTGCGCTGAAAGCATGCTGAAATTTTGGAAAGCCACGCGGGCAAAGCGCGCAGGTTGGCTTGAAAAAAACTCGTCACAGGAAATTCAATTTTCACCTCGCGCCCCACCGGCCACTCGACGGAATAAGTCGCCAGAGTTCGCTTCTCTTCGGGCGAATTGAGTTCGGTAAAAACGGCGCGCCCATCGGTATCGACTCGAATCCGCGCAGCGCGTACTGCAACGGGAAAGCGCGGCATCTCAGAGCGCAGCGCCTTCTCTTCAAAAATCAGGCAACCGTGTTCGGGGAATGCGCGCGTATGGTACGATACGGGTTCGTAAAAACCGTACGTCCCCCACTTGTTGATGTGAACCTGAACGTGGTTGCGGTAACGCCAACGAAAATTTTCTGGGTAATCGTAGAATTCGAGCTTTGTGGGATTTACCCCGTTCCTCTCTAACTGTGCTTGAAGCCAAGTTTTTTTGTAGCGTAACGTGTCTAAATACGAGAGGTGCTGCATGCGGCAACCGCCACAACGCAAATAATTTTCACACGCAGGTTCAGCGCGCTCGGCAGATAGAGAAAGCAATGCCCAACGCTTATGAAGAAATTTTTTCTCCGAGTGCTCGAGGCCCACAGCGTCGCGGTCGGCCAAAATTCCGTAGGCGAGCTTTGACTTGACTTGCCGAATGTGCGCAATAAATTTTTCTCCGGGGAGAACTCCCCAAATAAAAAAAACATGCGGTTTGAATTTTTCTTTGAGTGTCTCGTCGGTGAAATAAGAAAGGCCTAACCCCTCCGCGACAAAATGTTTGCACTCGAGTTCGAGAAATGCACCCCGTTTAATTTTTCGGATGTTCATTGCAATGCTGCCCGTTGGTCGGGGCTTCCTTAAGAGCCCCTGCCCCTAATGCCGAAAGTGCCGCATCCCTGAAAAGAGAAGACCGATGCCATGCTCGTCTGCTGCGGCAATGCTCTCGCTGTCTTTGATCGACCCACCCGGTTGCACAATAGCGCGCACACCCAACGCTGCGCACATGTCGACGCTGTCGCGGAAAGGAAAGAACGCCTCGGACGCCATCACCGACCCTTTGAGCGAAAGTTTTGCGTCGCGTGCTTTAATCTCGGCAATACGTATGCTGTCGATGCGGCTCATCTGCCCGGCGCCAATCGCCAAAGTGCGCTTTCCAGAGGCAAATACGACCGAATTGGATTTCACAAACTTCGCAACACGAAGCGCAAACGCCAAGTCTTCCCGCGTCTCGGCATTGATCGCCTTCTGCGAAACCACTTTTATGTCTTCGTTATTCCAAAGCGTCCAATCGGTGTCTTGGAGAAGATACCCCCCCGCCCCCGGCACAGCGCGCAGGTCCGATGGGTGCTTTTGCATTGCCGCGAAATTCGCCTCGATGAGCCTGAGATTTTTCTTCGCGGCCAGAGTTTCAAAAGCCCCCTCGATAAACTGCGGTGCAATAATGAGTTCAAAAAAATGGGGCGCCAATTTTTCCGCGGCCGCTTTGCCCAGAGGTCGATTAAAAACGACGATTCCACCAAAAAAGCTGACGGGATCGGTGTCCATAGCATGCTGTAAAATCTCAGCCTGGTTTTCACCCACCGCAACGCCGCAGGGGTTCGTGTGCTTGAAAATTGCACAAACACCATCTGAAAAATCTTGAGCTAAACGCAGTGCAATATCTAAGTCTAAAATATTATTAAATGACAGTTCTTTGCCATGCAGTTGCTTCCACGCATCAGGACTTTCTGCTTCGACCAAATAACTTGCGCTCTGGTGCGGATTTTCGCCATAGCGCAAACTTTGTTTTTCAACCAGTTGCAGCCGAAGCGCTTTCTTTCCTTGCTTTGTTTCGAGATACGACGCGATGCTCGCATCATAAGCTGCGGTGCGTTGGTATGCTTTAACGCGCAGCTCTTCTCTCAGAGCCAAGGTCGTAGCGTTTTCATGCGCTGCAAGTTCCGCTAAGACGCGGGCGTAATCAGAGGGAGAGACAACAACCGCAACAGACGCCGCGTTCTTCGCCGCAGAGCGCACCATCGCAGGCCCTCCAATATCGATATTTTCTACCGCCTCTTCAAATGTAGCGTCGGGATTTGCGATAACGCGCTCAAAGGGGTATAGATTGACGACGACAAGATCAAAGAGCTTGATGCCGTGGTGGGCCACAGCATCCAAATGTGATTCTAAATCACGGCGTGCGAGAAATCCTCCGTGAATTTTGGGATGGAGCGTCTTAACGCGGCCATCCATCATTTCGGGGAAACCCGTGTAGTCCTCGACTGCAAGCGCTGGTATCTTAGCCTCGCGCAAAAACTGGAGCGTGCCGCCCGTAGAATAGATTTCGACACTGCGCTCCGCGAGTGCGCGCGCAAACTCCGCGAGCCCCGTTTTATCGGAGACCGAAATGAGCGCACGGCGGAGAACGACTTTATCCAACGAAGTCTCTTAAGAAGGTGAGCCTGCTTTCATCAGATGAGAAGCGTTTGGCCTTCAAAGACATCTTTGCAAGGGCCTGTCATGTAGACGTGGTTGTCTTTTTCAGACCAATAGATTTCAAGAATGCCGCCGCGTAGTTCAACTTTCGCTTTGCGTTTGATCTTGCCGGCAAGAACACCCGCGACAACTGCTGCGCAAGCGCCTGTGCCCGTCGCCAAAGTTTCGCCCACACCCCGCTCCCATACGCGCTGCTTAATGTGGTCTTCGTCGACCATCTGAATGAAATGGACGTTCGTGCGGTTAGGGAAAAGCGAATAGTTTTCAATCATCGGGCCGTATTTATGAACGGGGAAATTATCGACGTCCTCAACCCAGATGACGACATGCGGGTTACCCATCGAAACAGCCATGAACTCAAATGTGTTATGGTCTTCGAGGTAAATTTTCTCTTTCAGAACACGCTTCTCTTCTTCGCCGGCCGCGCATACCATGGGGATTTTTGCGCGTTCTAAAATCGGCTCGCCCATGTCGGCTTTCACACGATAGACTCGGCCATCGCGTACCATCAGAATGCACGGGATAATTCCACGGAGCGTTTGCACATTAATTTCTTGCTTCTTTGTGTTGCCCCGGTCGTAGAGATATTTGCCCAGACAACGGATGGCGTTACCGCACATCTCGGCTTCTGAACCGTCGGGGTTGAAGATACGGATTTGAAAATCGGCTTCGGACTTTTTGTCGGGAGCCATGATGAGAACGAGACCGTCGGCACCCACGCCATAGTGCCTGTCGCAAAGTAAGCGCGCTGCACGCTGGGGATTCTTTGGAGAATCTTCTGTAAAGAGATAATCGTTGCCTAAACCTTCGAGTTTGGCAAAACGCAATGCTTTCGAGCCACTCATTCAAACCTCCGGTGCGGAAAACTGATAAAAATTCTTGCAAACGCTTCAAACTTTCACAGAATGCCGAGTGTTTATGAGTCAGTTCTAATGAATGAGACAGAGTTTCAAGCCATATTTGACACGTATGCGTTAGCTCGGAAACAAGGCAAAGAGACCGCCGTACCGCAAAAACTTCACGTTATGGTCTATAACTACGCCAGGCTGCGCCACCAGCAATCGAGCGATGTCGCGGGGGATTTCTACGTCCATGTGAGTCACAAACTCGAAGGGCATCTCGAGCGCTACGACCCCACACTTCTGCCTTTCTATCAGTATATGGCTGCAACTCTGAATTTTGAGTTCAATCATTTTTTGAGACGGCGTAAACTTCCCCGTTCGCAAATAGAGCTTCTCTCGGTCGAAGAGCTCCGCACGCGGCGCATCGAATTGCAATACGAAGAAAAACCAACAGACGATCTCGAACACATCCTTTTTGACGGATTGACTCCTCCCACGTCTATTTATGCGCGGCTCTCGCTTGCGGCCGCTTTGACTTTTAGAGAAATGCGCTTTCTCGTTGAAAAAAAAAAGAAAGCCAAGAGCGACCCGTGGAAAACGCTGCGCGCATACCGTGCGTACCTGCGCTTTGTCGACGAAAAGAGAAAAAAGTTTCTCACAGAACGCGACCGGTTGCTGAAGCTCCTCTTGCACACAGAAGACAAGATACTTTCTGATAATCTACAAAAGCAGAAAACGTCGCAAAGAAAGAAAGAAATTGCCAAGAAAAAGTTTTTTTCCATAGACACCCGCATTCCTATACGTATCGTGGCGGACGTTACCGGCGACACAATAGCCACCGCACAACGGCAGTTGATAAAGGCTAAAGGCTCGTTGAAAAAAGCGTACAGAGAATACGAAAAATAAATTAGAGAGGGTTATTTGAAAGCAAAGCGTCTGAGCAAAACCAAAAACCGTCGCATGAAAACGACGACCCGCAGTGGGAAAAATACAACTCAATCCACCAAGCGAAAGAAAGACGCGGCGACCCCTTCAAAACCAAAACGCGCTCAGCATGTCGTGAAAACTCTCCAACGCGACAAAACAACCAGCACGTCTATCCATCCCATTTACGACTCGGTTTCACCTTTTTCGGCGATTACAGATGAGCGTACAATCGCTTATGCGTGGGATGTCTTAGGCGACGAAGATTTTGTTTTAGACGACGAAATTTGGAACAGCCTTTATAGCCGCATCAAGCTGCAACTATTGCAGACAAGTTATTCATTCCGCTTGGAAGGTGACGCAACGGCACTCAGTCCATACTCGGTGACTCCGATGCCGGCATTCCGGGGAGACAGCGAACGCGGTTTTCTCAAAACGGGCAGCTTTACGGTTCTTAGGCCCGAGCTTCCCGGCGTCGTTTTCGACTTGAAAATTAGCGCGAATGAAGAGGCACTCCTTCTCGACTGGTCGCTCAAACGCAAAGACGATGCGCACAGCACCGGACACATCGCCCTCTATCTCGATGGCAGCCTCGTTGAGGCCGCTAATCTCAACCAAAGCCGTTGCCAACTCGAACTCACCCGTGACGATTTGGGTGACATTTCTTTTTATTTTCTCGACGCCGAAACAGGCAGACAAATTAAGATTTTAGAATTTAGCACATAATTTATGCAAGTCACAAAAAACAAAATAGTCACCATAGACTACATTCTCAGCGAAACGGGTAAAGAAAAACTCGAAGACGGTACTCTCGACTACCTCCACGGGTTCAAGAATATCATGCCAACCTTGGAACGGTTCTTACTCGACAAGAAAGAAGGCTTCTCCGGAAAAGTGGAAATGGCCCCTAAAGATGCGTTTGGCGAAATGCAACGCGACTTGGTCATGACTATCCCCAAAGACCAAATTGAAGACGGCGACACCATGGAAGTCGGTATGCAACTCGAACTCGAAAGCGAACAGGGAGTCGTGCCCGCCTTCGTCACCGAAGTGCATGAGAAAGATATCGTCGTCGACGGCAACCATCCTTACGCGGGAAAACATATCACGTTTGAAATCACGATCCAGAAAATCCGCGATGCAACCGCCGAGGAGCTGACACACGGCCATGCGCATGGCGGCCACGGTCACCACCACTAGGCGCGAGTAACTATTCGCGCACGACCGTGCCGCCCGAGTAACTATTCGCACCCAGCATACGCCCGCGAGTAACTATTCACGCCCAACACGCGCCCCCCGAGTAGCTATTCGCGCTTGGCATACGCCGCCCGAGTAACTATTCACGCCCAGCACACGCCCGCGAGTAACTATTCGCGCACGGCATACGCCCCCCCCGAGTAACTATTCCGGCTTTTCTTCCGTAATATGCGGGGTCTTCGTCTTCACAAAAAATGCCCCGATAAAAATTGCAAGCACGAGAAGGCTCGTCTGCCAGTTCTCAATATGAAAAAAATGGAGTTTGAGCGTATCTTGAATAGCTTCAAAACCCATTTTGACGCCCACGACCAAAACGGCGAGCATTGCGGCGCCTTCGAGCTGCGGAAAACGGTCGAGCAGCTTCACAAAAGATTTCGCAAAAAGCCTGAGGCAAGTGACGCCAAAAAATGCCCCCCAGAAAAGCACCCAAAAATCGCGTGTCATCGCGACACCCGCGCCAATCGAGTCAAAAGAGAAAAGAATATCTGTCCACTCCACGGCTATGATCGCAGACAGAAGGGGAAAACGCTTGGAATGCGATCGCGCAACAGTTATCCCCTCTTCGGTTTGGTTCTTGTGCAAGAGCGATCTGCGGCGCTCGCGCAGGTAACGATAAATTGCGAAAACTCCAATTAAGAGAAACGCAATCCAAACCGGTACTCTCACAGTCGCGGTACCCACTGTCTCTTGAGAGATATAGAACACGACCGCCAACGCAATCAAGACGCTTAAGTCTGCAAGGAGTTGAAAGAAATTATTTAGAAAAAAATCGGCCGCTAAATTCACAAGATAAAACGCACCAATCGCCATAATCCATTTCTGTTCGAGAATAAAACCGGCGGCAAGGAGAAAGATGAACCGAAAGAGGTGTGCTCCCCAAACTCCCCATGTCAAGGCCTTGAGCGTATCTTCGGGTTTTAGATGACGCACTTGGATTGCTAAAACCGTCGCGTTATCAATCCCCAGAATGCCTTCGAGAAACGCGAGTGTAATAACTGTTAAGAAACCAGCAGAAACAAAAAGAGTCGACTGTGGCCCTGACGTTAAAGATGTCCAGTTCGCCATGAACCCCTTTTCGTAGTCTAAGAGCATCAGACCTGCAAAGAACAGAAGCGAGAAAAACAGGGGCCATTCCTTGCGCAAAAATTCGGTTGCTTTCATTAAACTTCCTATCAAAAACTTTTATTGAAACCTATAAACTTCCAGTTGATCGGCAAATACACGGATTCCATAAATATCGCCCGAAAGCGCCTGCCACACTTGCCGCCACTCATTCGGACGGCCGCTCAGTTCAATCACAATCGAGTTGCGTAAATCACCCTCTATTGAATAACGCGCAATCCGCACTCGTGCGTGCTCCAGATTCTGCCAGACTCCGACGCTATCTTTTCCCAGAGGCAGATACGGATGCTCTTCGATGCTGCTCAGTCGCGGAAAAACAGTCTGCGTCGTGTTTTCTTTGATGTCTCTTACTTTGACAATTCTGTAAGCGAGCGTTAATTGTTTCTTCGCAGAATCCGGATCAATGCGATCAATCCGCGATGTGAGCATGATTCGGTTCCCCGAAAAGAATGGGTACATATATTCGCAATGCACAAGCGAGTTGCGGTCTTTAAGATTTTCAATTTGTTTTTTGTCTAACGTGACGGCTTCGCAATCCGTTTGTCTATACTCGAAAGCTAAGCGGCTGCCTTCGTACTTATCTAAGTGGAGTTCATCCAGATAACGGTAAAGCACCCAGAGGTTGCCTTTGGTATCTACATCGAACCAAAGTATGTTTTCAAAAACCAGTTCTTGAAGCCCCTTGCGTCCAATCGAGCGCAAGAGTTTTCCCTTAAAGTCAAATTGCAAAATCTTGTAACGGCCGCGTGCAGAAGGGTTCTTGCTTTCGCCGTCGGGCGGCAGGTAATTCTCGACAAAGAAATCGTCGTTGCCTCCCATGACGATGCGGCCTGGGATTGTCAACGCTTCGAGACCTTTTGACCCCGTCTTCGCATCTTGACCACCACGCAACACGAGCACCTGCTTACCGGCACGAAAAAGTTTTACAGTATGCTTCGAGGGTTCTGAGAACGCAATCCAATCTTGGATTATTCCCACGCGGCTCGGGATTTCATGGTAGACGCCATTTTGTTTCGGAAAGGCCGCCTTATCTTCGCCCATCGCTATGGAAAAAATTTTCTCGGGTTTGACTGTGCTTGTACGAAAGCGCGCGCAGCCGACTAACGCGAAAAAAAGAGGTACGAAAAACGCTATCCGCACGGAAGACCAAAGCTAATTGTCGAATGAGAGCGCAAACGTAAATACAGATGAGGGCATGTCTCGCGAAAAGACACTGACCGATGCCTTTACAATGCGGAATCGTCGGACTGCCCAACGTGGGTAAATCCACCATCTTTAATGCGCTCACAAAATCGCACAGCGCAGAAGCACAAAACTATCCTTTTTGCACAATCGACCCCAACGTCGGCGTCGTTGCCGTGCCTGACCCACGCTTTGATTTCTTGGTCGACATCGTTAAACCAAAAAGTAGCGTCCCCGTTGCGGTGGAGTTCGTCGACATTGCAGGTCTTGTCAAAGGCGCGTCGCAAGGTGAGGGGTTAGGAAACAAATTCTTAGATCACATCCGCAAGGTGAACGCCATTCTACACGTCGTTCGATGCTTTCAAGACGAAAATGTTACGCACGTTTCTGGGAAAGTGTCTCCTCAGCAAGATGTAGAGATTATCGAACTCGAACTCATCTTGTCCGACCTCGATCAAGTCGACAAACGCTTACAAAATTTGAATAAAAAGAAAAAAAGTGGCGATAAAGAAGCTCTCGAAATATCCGAAGTTCTCGAACGTGTTTTTGCTCTGCTGAAAGAGGGAAAGCCTGCGAGCCAAGCGAATCTCAGCACCGATGAAAAAAATCTGATTAAAGACCTTGCGCTCTTAAGCCTCAAGCCTGTGCTCTTTATCGGTAATATCGATGAAAGCCTCTTAGCTCAACCGGAAAATTCCCCAGAATTTCGGGAACTACAGCGAGTCGCGAAAGACCGAGGTGCGCAGGCGATTGCGCTTTCTGGAAAAATAGAATCAGAAATAGGGCAACTGAGCCCTGACGAAGAAAAAGAATTCTTAGCCGACTTAGGTCTCAAAGAGCCGGGGCTCAACCGTGTTATCCGCGAGGCTTACACACTTTTGGGCTACATCACTTTTTTCACCGCAGGGGAACAAGAAGTGCGCGCATGGAATATCACCAGCGGCTCACTCGCGCCGCAAGCCGCCGGGACCATCCATAGCGATATTGAAAGAGGCTTTATACGCGCAGAAGTCACTCCGTTCACTGCCGTGAAAGAATTTGGCACGCAGAAGAAGGCGCAAGAGGCGGGTAAGATGCGGCTTGAAGGAAAAGAATACACAATGCAAGACGGGGATGTAGTTTACTTTCGCTTCAACGTCTAAATTAGCCGATAATAAACCATGCGGAATTTCTCCCGTGGCATAGGCTTTCTCTTATTCTCTCTCGCAGCACAGCCTCTTTTTACTCAAGAGAATACGCCAACTGCCAGCGAAAGGTCTAACATGAGCTATTCCCAAACACTTTCACAGGATCCCTCTCTCAACCCAATACCCGCAGAAACATTGGCGTTCCCCCCGTGGAGCGAGAATTACAAGACTCGAATGAGTGGTTCGTATGAAATTTGGTCGGAGGAAAAACTGGCCCGTTGGGTGAGTGCGCAGGGGTTGGCAGTCTCTTCAGATTCTCCCGGAGCGGGGCTTCTCTACCACCGCGCCGCTGTTTTGAGTTCTCCGGGGATTACGTTTAAGCTGCGCCGTCCGATAACCGAAAAAGGGAGCGCATTTGCAAACGGGTGGACTCTCAATCTCGATATCGCGGCTCTCAGAAACCGGCACGAGAACCAAAAAACTCTACCCTATAACAATCTCTTAGAATGCGAAGTGTGGATTGACGGCGAATTCTATGAAACGATTCGACAAGGCGGAAAGTCTCTTGCGGCGTCACCCGTCAAAATTGATATTCCGCACATTCGCGATGCAGAAGGTTGGGTTTCAATTGAACTGAAAGTTTCAAACCACCCGCGTAATTTTCTTTTTCTTTACGATGCGTATCTATCGCGACGCCCATAATGCGCCTACTTGCCGCCGAAATGGAATTGTAACGTCAGCGCAAAAAAACCTTCGTATGAAGATCTCGATGTCTGCTCATACCCCGCATAATTTGCGTCGGTTGCACCTGCATCTTCTTTGAAGCCGGTCTTGACGAAACGATCGGAGCTATAAGGGTTCGCATACCACCAGTGTCCTTCATAGCCAAAACTTGCAATGAGACCGACACTCGACGCACGGAAAAGATAGAAGTCAAGCGAGGTGTTCAGAATGTACTCTTTCTCGTTGAAATTCGACGAGCGCGCTAACTCACCAAAATAACTGAGCGCCGGAAAATAGAAGCGCGTGCTCAAGCGCACCATCGGATGGAACTGGATATACTGGCGGTAGACAATCATGAAAGTCGCCCGCGTCCAGTCGTCATTCTTGCTCGTAATTCGCACGGGATCGGAATAATCGCGGTAGTACCACACGCGCAAACTCGGCCCGAGCGATGCGTCAAACCACCGGAATGCATGCCCCCAGTTCATGAGCATGTTGAGCGGTGTGAGGTGATAGTATGTATTCGCATAAACCATCGTGCCTTCAAACGCAGAGCCTCCCACCTTTTGGCGTAACGCACTCGAAATTCCCGCTTGCGTCAAGTTCTCGTCGCCTACCAAAACGGGAGCTAAGTCCGTGCCGCCATTGCTGCCTAACGCGACTGGAATATCGCTCGAAACTCCATTCACATTCGTCTTCAAGTTAAATCGCGAGCGCACGGGGTCGACGGCCTGCGTTTTGAAGCCTAATTCAAAATCGGTGAAAATACCACGGTTCGAGCGATAGTAATGGAAACCGCTGCCGCTGTCGTACTCGTCTTCCTTATCGTGCCCCAGCCTAAACGCCAAATCCATTCCAAAAAGTCCCGTGCCATCCCATGGCAGAGAAAGCTCTCTTGAAGCGTTCGCGCTCTTGTTCTCGGTCCGCGTGAGGAAGTTATAGTAGCCGTAAGAAAACGTCATGTCGAAAGTCCCGCGCAACGGGTTCTTGCTCATGTCCTCGTGTTGTCTTTCGGCATCGGGTAGCTTGACAGAAGTCGGTTTCGGCGGCGCTGCAAGTTCGCGCTCTTCTTTACCCAGCTTCGTCTCTTGAGGCTTGGGGGTCACTTTCGGCGGCACTTTCTGCGCGGCTGGTTTTGCCGCACGCTTCGGTGGAGCTTTCCTTCTTTGGGAAGACACCCCTGTCACCATAAAAAGACTGATGAAAAAGGCTAAGGGTAAATAAATGGCTTTCATTGTATCTCCACAAAGTTGGAGTAGAGCGTGCCCGATTTACTACTATCCCGATAAGGAAATTTTAGGATAAAATAGCCTTTGGGGGTACTGGTCACAGCGCACGCTCCTGCATAACTTTCGTCCTTGGGACCAACGCTGCAACCGCCGACAGCCGAGAAAGCGCCAGAAAGAGACTGCGCTTTTTTGACTGCATCGAGATCAGCCGCTGATGGTTCCGCAGCACTCCGATAAATAACTGCGCTACCATTCATTTGTACGTCTCGGACGTCGACCTCGCCCTTCTCTACTCGAAAGATACCACTCCAGTTGAGTTGGCTCTCGGTTAAGGACACGATCGTACCTGTAAGAACCATGCGATAATCGCCGCTGTCATAAATTCTATCGAGCGGATTATCATGCGGCATAGGCATCTCAGTCATCGCGCAGCGCCCCAAGAAAAGCAGCAATAAAGTGGAAATAAGTACGCTCCGTTTTACCATTTTGGCCTCGTATTTTGCATCATAAAGCGTTGAAAGAATGAAATTTCAGGCTTGTAGTTCAGCTTCCCTGCAAAGTATTTTTGGTGGACTTGATAGAGAACGTCGTCTGCACGTTCGCGGTCCTCGAAAGCTTCCCAGACCGAGTAGGCCCACGTCAGAGCACCAATCACATACATTGTGCGCGCAACCTCTTGGTGGTTTCGCATCTCTTTGTATTTTTGCTCCGCATCGGTGGGATTTGTCGCACTTTTGTAAGCATCGCGTGCAGAAGAGACTTTCGTTTCCCGAGAATATCCATAACCGATAGATCCATAAGTCACGAGCGCCAACGCCGCACTCGAGATGTAGTTCTTATTGTAGAGCTGGCCCCAGCCAGAAAGTACAATCGAACGGATGCAAGCTCCTTCGGCAGTCTTCATGATCTCGGTAGTGAAATAATCGAGGTCAAAAAAGCTCACAGTAACGCGGCAGTCCATAATTGCCACGAAGAAAGGCGAGAAATCCATGCCGTTGTGATCCCACTTTGGCTCGCTGCACCGCGCTTCGTCGATGACCTTTGCATTCACATCGGCGATGAGCTGTTCATTGGTGACGACAAAGTCTTTCGTCTCGACCATCATGTGACGAAAACTCGAAACCGAACGCTCGAGCGCTTTGCGGTGTGCGTCGATGCGTGCATTCTGGATGGCGATTTCTTTCGAGCGTCCCTTACCGATCGCGTCGCGCACGCGCACTTCTTTTTGCGTCGAATAAAATTCTTTATCCAGACCTAAATCACCTTTTGTAGGCGCAGAATAAAGCCCACCTGAACTGAAGATTAGAGCGGCTGTCAAGAGAGCGGAGCTAAGTCTATTTTTTTGTGTTATTTCCATAGCTGCCTCAGAAAGTAAAATCGAACAAAATGAAGTCAAACTTCCACCCCCGCTCGGTGAGAGGTTCGTAAGAGTATTTAGCGTCCAGCCTGTATGCCTGCCGTAAGTTTTCTAACCCCTGGCGACCCATAATGCGCGAGGTCACCGCCTCGGAAACGTTGAAGCTCCACAAGATAAGCGCCGGTAATTGAAAATTTAATGTCGCTGTGCTCAGATCGTCGCTCGTCACCGCCGATTTCGCAGCTTGAATAAACATGACATAGAAAGTCCAGAAGGCCGCACCGTAGAGAATACTCGTCGTGTATTGCCTGTTGTAGAGCTGGCCCCAACCCGGCACCGCCATCGAGCGGTACGCCGCACCCGTCACCGTTTTCTCATAATCTTCCATGAATTTTGGAACGTCGACGTAGTCCGCCTGAATATCGACGACCATGTTCACACGCAGCGGCTCGCCCGGTGGACGTGAAAAGCGGTATTTCTTCACCTGCAAATCGGTGACTTGCAAGTGGGCGTCTTTTCTCACCCAGTTGCTTTGCAAAACAAAGTCTTTGGTTTGGCTGCGGCTCACGAGTTCGCTCTCACCTAAACTTTGCCCGGTTTTCATCGCGGCTTCGACTGCATTGTTGAACGCCTCGACTGGGTCGTTCTTGAAACTCTCGCCCGCCGCATCGCCTTCGTCGATGCGCAACTTGAAGCTATTGGTATATTCGCCTGCACCGATGGAAGCATTCAACAGCGCCATCAATATACAAGTTGGAATAAAAAAATTCTTCATGTTATCTCCACTCCACAGGTGTCCACATATACCCCGCCCTATATTCCGTTTCCCAGTTCGCTTGGCCAGGATGCCCTATAAAAATCACGCTCGAGGTTAAACCCCAGAGCTCTAACCCCATCATGCCATAGATGCCCCAACGGTCGTAGTAGTGTTGGCCAAAACGTAAATTCGCCCCCATGCCTAAGTGCATCTTCATGAAGAAGGGCGTATAGGTTCGAAACATGATACCGGGGTAGCTGGAAAGAATCCACTCCTTGTCGCCGGGGTATGTCTTGCCGGGATTATATTGGGGAGAGTAATCCAAATCGAGATAATAATAGAAAAACTTATGGCCATCCCATTGCTTATCGAGTGCCGAATTCATGAGAAGTCCCACGCCGCCGCCCACTTGATTTAAGAAAGACGCGTCGTCCGTGCGGTCTAAGCCGCGAGAGGACTTATTCGCGTAAAACCATGGGATCCATTTTGCGCTCTCGTGGTGGAACTCGGTTGCGGGTGTACCTGCGCGCGGATTTTGAACGAGGGGGCCACGCGACCGGCAATTCGCCGCCAAAAGGACGACCGCCAGAATAAGGATGTATGTGCTGATTTTTTTCATATATTCAACAACCGAAATGCATATTTGACTCCGAAGCTCACCGACATCCCCGTTGGATAGCGGTATTCCGCAGCGTTATTGTCCATATAACGAAACATATAAAAGAGCCGCCAATTTTCACCGATGAAAAAATCCATGCCCGCCGCAAGGTGGTACGCATAGGTGCGAGGTAGCCACGGCATGATTCCCCCGCCCGCAAAGAGACTCATCTTGTCGGTGCGCAAGAAGTGAAAGTATGCCGAAAAGGCAAAAAAGAAGACGCGGTAATCTTCGCCCAAGGTTGTCGCCGATTGTTCGTCTTCTCCGAGAAGCCGAGGAGCGAAGAAACCTTCGACCTCTGCATCGAAGCGCTTGTTCGACGTAAAAAGTCCGAAACCTGCAAAGCTGGTGTTCTTTGAATTCATATACTCGATCTTGCCACCACCGAATTCGACAGCAGAAAGAGAGACCGTCGTCAACGAAAGAACGAGCACAATTCCATATTTTGCAATTTTTTTGACCATTTTATTTAAGCTCCCCTAACAAGGCTTTGTGGTCGCTCACAAATTTTGCCGTCACTTTTTGCATGAACTCGGCCTCTCTTGCATCGCTTCCCTTTACCGTGGTCTGTGCAGATATCTGGTTGTCGTTCTTCAGATAATAGAGCGTCACAAGGCGGAGCTCTCCCGTGTTGCCGTCGACATAGAGTTTGGTAAACACAATCAAATCGGCACCCAAGCTCTTCTGAAGCCTTTTGAGATACGCGCTTTCGAGTTCTTTCTCACCCTGAGAGGGTGCCGCGGTCAACTTCGCTGAATTGATGAGGCGTCCTGCACCTCCGCGATTTACTTCAACTAAATAACTACCACGGATTTTTTCTTTGAGAGAAAAGTTCTTCTGGCTGCCCGCAATGAGCTCGACGCTCACGGGATATACCGCCACAATATGTTTACCCACAATGTGTTGCTGCTGTTGCAAAATTTGCGCAGGCGTCTTGAGTGGTTTCTTGCCGGGCGGTACTGCAGGTTCTTCAGTCGGCTCTTGAACGTCTAATGCCGTTTGGTTGCCCACCGCATTCAACGCCGCATTATAGCTTGCCTCTTCTGCATTCAAGCTCGTCACTGAGTCCGCAATAATTTCACGCGGAGCGAGCTCACTCGCAAAACGGTAGCGGTGTGTGTAGCGTTCGGTGTAGCGTATCGGCCGAACGCGTCCCTTGCTATCGACTTCGATGCTCTCAAACGACTGGTGGAATGCAAAGCGGTGGTAGGTTTCGTTGACTCGCTCAAAATTCGCTCCGAAACCTCCAAGATATTCTTTCGCACCGGAGTATTCAAAAGAAAGCTTGGAATTCTGGATTGTTTCACCTATGCCAATGCCCCAGTGCACCGACTGGAACCGAGACCCGGAATTAGAAGAAGTCATACCACCGCGCAAAGCTAAGAAGTGCACCGGCCAGTATTCAAACCCCAAGCGGTACATTGTCGGCAAATTCAAGCTGTTGACCAAGTCGAGGTTCAGCATGAATTTGTAAGGGAAGTGCATGCTAAACCCAGCGTTGTATTCTTCGCGGTTCTGCCCACTCGTCACCTCGTTAGGAATTTTCATCAGCGGGTGCAGGTTACGCGCGGCAACTCCCGCAGAAAAACGCGGTAACCAGTGTAGCCATTCATAATAGAGCCCCGGATCAAAAAGACTTCGGAGCGCTAAATCGATAAAAAGTCCTTTTTGCTGCTGCTCATAGGAAGTCACTGCTGGCGATGCCAGAAAATTTGCGCCAAACCATTTGACTGTCATGCCGCCTGTTAAGAGCCGTGGCAAGATCGGTGCACCGTAAGAAAGGCCGGCAATGTAGGAGTATTTATTCCGGTCGGGAACTATATTTACTCCGTTTTGGACGTACTCATTGTTCTGCACATAATTGAAAGCGCCGCTTAGACCCATGTTGCCATAGGGTAACGGAATCGACATGAGAAAGCTATTTCCCGACACGTCGTTTGCAGAACTATGGTAAGACAGTGCATACTCAACGTAGTTCATATCGGCAAGCGCTGCGGGGTTATAGTAAAGAGCGGAAAGATCGTTCGCGTTACCAGTTTGTGCCATACCCATGCCATAGGAGCGCACGCCTAAAGGAGTGTTGAGCGCAGACGCCGCAGAAAGTGTGGGAACCGACATGCCGTCAACCTTGGGTGCCGCGTGTAGAGGCAACACGATGAGGCCCAAGGCAAGAGCCACGCAAGAGATTAAACGCATAAGAAAAGCAGTTGGTTTCAAAACATACTCCATAACCTTGCAACGCCAAATTTGACGGATACCTTCATGCAAACTCCATTTGGAAACGTCAATCAAAATTTGGATTTCTGGTACATTCAGATTTTAATAAACTCATTGCCATATCGTATGGTATTAAGTATATTGCATATATGAAGACAACGCTGATTTTGCCCGATCCGTTGCTACAAAAAGCAAAATTAGTCGCCCAAAAACGGGGCACCAGCGTTACTCGGATTATGCAAGATGCGCTGCGCGAATATCTGGCTTCAGAAAGTAAGCCAATACCCAAAAAGCAGTGGAGAATCCGTCCGTCGGGCAAGGGCGGTTATGTTTCAGCCGAATATGATGGAAACTGGCAAAAAATTCGCGATGAGCTTTATAGCCCAGAATGAATGCTATCGATACGAATATCTTAGTTTACGCGCATCGTCTCGACAACCCTTGGCATCAAAAAGCGCGCCATTTTCTCGAAAGTGCTTTCATCGAGGCGCAAAATTTTGCTATCCCTTATCATTGCTTAGTGGAGTTTTTTGGTATTGTAACAAATGCGCGTATTTTCAAAATACCGACAACGAGCGATGAAGCCCTAAGTCAATGTGCTAATTTACTTGCCGCGCCGGGAATAAGTATCTTAACCGAATCGCTCGACGGCTTTGCAATTCTCGTCGACACCCTTACCCAAAGCCATGTTACAGGTTCGCAAGTTCACGATGCGCGTGTAGCCGCGGTTTGTATTGAAAACGGCGTTAAGGTGATTTACACGCTTGATCGCGATTTCAGTCGATTTGCTCCGTTATGTGCAAAAAATCCGTTTTTGAAATAAGATCCGAGTATCTTATTTCCGTGCGATTTCCCCGTAACCCGAAAAATATCCAAAAAACGCTTCCCATTTCGGGGAGCTAATCCAGACTCATCCAGTCTATTTTTCAAGGAGAAAACTTATGCCAAAATTTTGGGGTGGAACCGCAAAAAAAATGACGGGTGATTGTCTGGCGGTGGGGATTTTTGTATCGGAAAAAGAGAATCCATGGACAGAAAAAGAAAAAGAAGACATTTGGGCACAGCTTGAAGAAGGTTTGGCATGGTTAACCGCACAGGGACAGGAATATGGCATAACTATCCAGTTTGAAACCTCGTGCCCCAACTGGGAAAACGACATAGCGCTCGAACGCGTTCCGCAAATCGACGACGACGCAAGCGCCACACACGAAATGGCAAATAAGGCGGCAGAACAACTCGACTTTGAGAGCATTACAGCCTTATATCAAAGCATTAAAGGAGAGTACGATGACTACAACATACATTTTATGTTCCTGGGTAAAGCCGATGGTCGCGCACACATGAACTCAATACCGATAGCCGATGCCGCACAGAAACTTGAATACAACATGATCTACTTTGGCCCTGAAACACCTATGGACAGCTTTGTTTTTGCGCATGAATCTTTGCATGCGTACAGCGCAATGGATTTATACAATGTATATCAAACTAAGGAAGGCGGCTATTCTGAAAAGAATGCCATAAAACGTTCGCCGGATGAAGTGATGCTTGTGGCCAAGCCGAATGTCAATGAATCCGCATTATCGGAATTTACCGCATTCTTAGTCGGATGGCATGATGAACCGAAACCGTGGTACGCGGCGCTCGTACAGCCTCACGACGAAAAAGAATTCGCCGAATTTTTGAAGAACCACCAGCACTTTGATGAAAAAGGCGAATTGATCATTGAACAGGAAGACGAGGTGACCCGTTACGATTTTGAAAACGGTTCTATAGTCCAGTACACGCTCAACGGTACGGAGGAGCTCATCCACTGGAAGACTTTTGATACCGATGGCGAAGAAACCGGCGAATACTGGGAAACCAGCACCGACGACAACTTTTTCTATCTTGAAGACAAGAACTCGGCGGAAAATCTTGCCATCCCTATTCAAGGCGGCATGGCGATGAGTATGGCCGAACCGGGAACCGACTATGCAAACTGGTATGAATTAACGTTAGCTGAAACAGCGTGAAATAGAAGTCTTCGATCACCACCGTAGCACAGAGGCGCGGTGAGCGAGCCCTGGGAGGCAGCCAAAGGATTGCGGTCAAGAGACTCGCAATCCTCGCTCCCTGTGACCCTTAACCCTTATTGATAGCCTGTGCGTTTTTGACGTGCTTATTCTCTGCGAGATCCTTCACGGTAGTCACATGCAGAATTTCACGCAGCTTTGCCGCTCCTTCGGGAGAGATTCCTTGAAGAGCTTCAAGGCCCGCATTAGCAATTTCTTGAAGGCTCTTGTTTTCCCAAGCTTTGTCGACGGCATCTTTCAAATTTTGAATAGAACCCGCGACGATTGCCTGTGCGTTCTTGACGTATTTATTCTCCGCGAGGTCTTGCACTGTTTTTGCATGCAACACAGAATTTAGAACCTCAGCACCCCGGTCACTCACGCCTTGCAGTGCGCTTGTCGCCGCCGTGCGGATTTCTTGAAGCGTTTTATTTTCAAAAGCCTTATCGACCATTTCCTTAATATCCATATAAACTTCCTTATTATTTTTTTTGCGCTGGTAATACTAAACCACCGCCCGCCTAACGGCATAAAGTCTGTTGTAACGTCAATGCAATTCGGTAAAGGAAATATTTAATGGGGCACGGGATTTGTTGGGGGGGGTAACTTCACAGACAACATTGCATTCAATGCTCCGTAAATCTGAAAGCCTCACAACTTTGCGCGCAAAGTTGCTGCTAAAGCGGCGAAGACGCCTGCTTTCAGTTTTACGGTGCCCCCCTAACAAATCCCGCGCCCGAAATCGTCATCTAAGAATATTGTTGTCGTAGCTGTCCTCGTTTATTACACTGTATTACAAATGCGGAAGATTATTACAGTGAGTCTGCAGCCAGAACTTAGCAAGAAGCTTGATAAGTCAGTTAAGACCAACAAGACAACCCGTAGTGAAATCATCAAAAAGGCTTTGGAACAGTACCTCTATCGGCAGGAAACGAATCGCATAAGGGCTAAATTGAGACCCTATGCGGAGAGGGCAGGTTTCTATAGCGAAGAAGACGTATTTCGGGCCATTTCTTGAAGATTGTATTCGATACAAATGTATTGATTTCGGCTCTGATTTTCCCGGGCGTTTCTTCCGAAATTTTTGATTTTGTGCTAAATAATCATGAGATTTGGCTTTCTGAATGGATAATAAAGGAATTCAGTAGAAAATGCCGGGACAAGTTCAAGATTCCGACAGATGCTCTCGGCGATACCCTGAAGCACTTGGGCGAAAGGGTAAACATCGCCATCCCTAAGGGGGAAAAGCCCGAAATTTGTCGTGATCCGGATGACGACAATGTTCTATGGGTTACGAGAACCGTAGAAGCTGAAATTTTGATTACCGGTGACCAAGATCTGCTGGTGTTGAAAAATTTTGAAGATACTCAAATTCTGTCCCCAAGAGAATATAAGGCCGGCTATATGATACGGTAAGTTTGCGATTTCAGACAGCAATACCGCTGAAAAGGTACATTCCAATTTTGAGGTGTTAGATCATATCCCGGTCGCCCAAACGCATTGTCTTAATCGACGGTGTAAAACTAGCCGAGCTACTTATAGAATACAACGTAGGCGTCACGACACACAAAACCTATTATGTGAAAAAACTTGATGCCGACTTTTTCCCAGAATGAAATCGGCGCAGAAGAAATCGTGCCAGCAAGTTCCGGCCTACACTCCCACACTACCGCTGATTCTCTGCCGACTGCTCTTGGCTTGCGCTCGCGTCGTTCTGCGTTATCGAAGGCAGCATCATCTTACGCGTAATTTCTGCACGACGCTCGCTTTGAAAAAGCGTTAGGAGGTATGGCACGATCGATTGAGAGCCTTCGAGTTCTGCATCTTTATCCATCTGTCGCATGACGTCGATGATATCGAAGTCGCGCCAGTTTTGCATCATCTCTTGCGCTTTATCGGGTGGCATGTTCCGCACTTTCTCCGATAAGTCCTTGATTTTCTTTTGTCGATCGTCCCACTCGCGCTGCGCGGCGATGAATTTTTCTTTTTCTGCCTTGAGCGCGTTCTTACTCTCGTCGAGTTCGCGTTTTATTTCATCGCTCCCTGTCTCTTTTTCTTTGAGCTCAGCTTCACGGCGCGCCAGAGCTTCTTCGCGCTCGATAAGTTTTTGTTCCCATTTTTGAAACTCCACCTTCTCGACTTCGGTCGGAAAATCTTTGTCTTCTACACGCACGGGATTCTTCGATTGCAAGAACGGAAAAACATCTGCAGCCCGCACAATGCCCGTGCTGTTTAGCGCGTAAAAAATACCGCCTGTAAAAACAATTATCAGAAGCAGTAAAAAAATTACGAATCGTTTTTGGTTCATCTTCTCTCTCCTTCAGCTCTCGTGTCGGAGCCAATCCCATGCAGAATTTGTCGGCTGCGGCTCACGCCGTGAGTGACATCGTCGATGCTATGGACGAGTTGCGCGATATGCCGCTTGAGCCTGCGGAAGTTTTGCCAAATATCTTGCGCTTGGAATTGAAGGCGCGTGAAAACACGCTTCACTTGAACAGGGTATTGCATTTTAGTGGCTCTCCATTTTCGGTACTTGCGTGGCTTGACGCGTAAGCTCGGTGTTTTTGCGCTGCCCGTTGAAATCGTCCATGGCCGCGATTTCTTCTTTTTCTAATTCCATCTTATATTCGCTCCATTTTTTCTCGCGTATAATTTCAATCGTGCGCCGTGCTTTTCGCGCTTCGTTATAGGCCGTGCGTTTCTCGCTTAATTCGTCTTGCAAGAGAGCTATATTGTGAGTCGCAATATCGCGGCGGCGGCGCAATGCGTCGATAAATTCATAAAGAGAATGCACCTCGTGGATTGCGACTGCCTTTTCCGTGAAAATTCCGCGTTGAGTCTGCAAGAGTTTGGCATATTCTTCTTCGTATGCCGCTTCGTCTGCATGGTACTTATTCACCTTCGCCATTACCTTTGCCAGTGCGCCTAATTTTTCTTGCTCTTTGAGTTTCTTGATTTTGAGATACGATTCGAGGCGAAAATGAAATTTTTTCATGAGCTATCCTATGCTCCCCGCCTTAGCACGGCCCCACCCACGCGAGGCTTCAAGGTTGCCATGAGCTCGGTGAGTTGCCGCTTCGTATCTTCAAACGCCACCTGTTCCGACGGAGTTTGTCTCAAGAATTTTTTCATGGGTTCGCGCAAAAGAATAGCATTGTCAATCACAGGGTCTGCGCCTCGAGCATAGGCTCCTAAGTGGATTGTTTCTTCGTTTTCTTTATAGGCCGTGTAGATCTCGCGAAAATCCCGCGCGAGTTTCAGGTGCGCCGCATCGACAACCGATGGCATCGTGCGGCTGATCGATTCGGCAATGTCAATCGCTGGATATTGGTTTTGAGAATTGAGTCTACGTGATAGAACAACGTGGCCGTCGAGAACCCCGCGTGCGGTATCTGCAATCGGTTCGTTCATGTCGTCGCCCTCGACAAGCACCGTGTAGACGCCTGTGATCGAGCCTTGTTGACTCGTTCCGGCTCTTTCCATGAGTCCCGGAATCAATGAAAAAACCGAAGGAGGATAACCCCGTGTCGTTGCGGGCTCCCCGCGCGAAAGACCGATTTCACGCTGTGCATGCGCCAAGCGTGTGATTGAATCCATCATGAGAAGAACGTTTTTGCCTTGGTCTCGGAAATACTCCGCAATCGTCGTCGCAAGGTAACCCGCACGCACGCGGTTCATCGGAGATTCCGATGCAATCGAAGTCACGATGACAGATTTCTTGCGGCCACTTTCTCCCAACTGCTCATGGATGAATTCTGAAACCTCGCGCCCCCGCTCACCGATAAGCGCAATCACGTTTACATCCGCCGTCGAATATTTTGCAATCATGCCCAGAAGGGTGGATTTACCCACACCCGAGCCTGCAAAAATTCCGATACGCTGGCCTTGCCCCAAAGTCAAAAAAGCATCGATCGCCTTGACGCCTGTTGCAAGCGGAGTGCGGATCAAAGGGCGACTCAAAGGCTGCGGGGGCTCGCCATAAAGGCCCCGACTCTCGCCCTCGACGAGCATCCCTCGACTATCGATGGGGCGTCCCATACCATCGATGACGCGCCCCAAGACAGCGGGAGTGAGAGAAACTGCCGGCATATTACCCGTCGAAACAACGCGGCTCCCGGGTGAAACTCCCACAATTTTTTCGAGGGGCGCTAAGATGACAGTGCTGTCGCGGAAGCCGACAACTTCAGCCAGCGTGTATTTTTCTTCGGAGTTTTTCTGCGACGAGGCAAAACGTTCGATTGTGGGATTAACCTCGATATGGCAGAGTTCACCGAGGCGGACCTCCGGCCCGCGCGACAAGACGACATTCCCCTGGATTTCGAGCACAGACCCCAACGACCGGATGGTTTCTGTCTTCTGGATTATGTCTCTATATTTGTCGAGGAGCTTGACTTCTTGGCTGACGTTGCGTGCGATCATCGTGCTTACCTCTGCGAAAAGCCTACCGCTCTTCTTGCGAAGAGGTTGTCTAATAAGTCGCTCACGGAGTGTTTTTGCGCCTGGCTTCGATACAAAAATGCCAATTTTATTGGCATTTTCACTCTGCCTCCGGCGCAAAAATGTATCGAAGTGAGCGAAGTCGAGCCAATTAGACACCCTCCAACATACCGTAT
>CAUJII010000171.1 GCA_963205035.1 Spirochaetota bacterium | reverse complement strand
ATGCTCTTGAGCAGCGCATCGAAAGCGTAAACTTCATGACTTTGGGGCAGCCTGTCGTCGAGAAAATGTTCGGCGAACATAACTCCCTGTGTTTTCATTGTGGGGATTAGTCGTTTCATGTAGCGAGTGTAGCATAGAATTCGTAAAAATGCAAGCAAAGTTTCTGCCCCGGCCCCAGTTCCGGCCTAGTCACTTGATGTCCCGCGTGCGCTCGACTCCAAGCGCAAATTTGTTTACAGGGCATCTCGACGCTTTTTTATACTATATGCGCAGTTTAATCCTTGTTTCAATTTCGTTTGCCTTCATAACGATAGCGTGCAGTTCCGGTCCGCAACCCATTCCGTACGCGGCGACAAAACTTCTTGCGGCGAGTCATCCCGCACTCAATACGCTCGAAGAAAACATTTCAAAGAAAAAAGCAGAACAAGACGCGCTTGAAGCAAAGGCAATAGAGCTCAATCAACAGAAAGAAAAAGCGAAAGACGATCAGAAAATAAAAGACGCTATCTCCAAGAATGAAAAAGAGCGCGCGCTTTGCGAATCCGAACTCTCTCTCCTCATTGCCGAGCACCAGCTTGAGGCGGCGCGTCTCTTGAAAAAAGACGGTATCGCCGCGTATGAAAAAACTGTCTCAAAGCGCAAAGAGGCTGTCGAAGAAAACCGTAAGCGCCTCCAAGCGGGGTAATCCATGCGCCACTTTATATCTTCGGTTGGCGTCGCAGTCATTCTCTGCGGGGCCGTGCCGCTCCACGCCGATATCTTCTACTATCCATCAGAATATACGAAATCGCAAAACGATATCTACGCTCTCGACGTACAAAAAAATATTTTAGAAAAAGAACTGGCGCAACTCAAGAAAGATTCCGCGTTTGAAAAAAATCGATACGAAGAGAAAATCAGAAACTTAGAAAGCCGCATCGCGGGCTTGAACGATACGTTACGCGAAACGCAGAACGCACTGCGCGACGAACGCCGTGGCCGCGTTGAAGATAATGCTTACAATTCTCTACGCATCGACGAAAAAGATAGGCAGCTCAAAGCACTTCACCGAGAAAGCAGCGATACACAGAAGAAGATGGCGGCCGAAGCGCAAGCGCAAGAGAAAAAATATATCGCCGAACTCCAGAAGCTCAAGAAAGAACTCGAAGACAACCGCGAAGAGTTTCGCAAACAGCTTGCCGATTTAACTGCGACAAAAAATCAGCGGATTGCCGAACTCGAACGCGCACTCAGCGAAAAGAGCCGGGAGCTTGCCTCGTGTCTTGATTTAGCTAAACAGCAAAAGCAGACTGTTTCAGAGCTTGAAGGGCAAGCGCGCGAGCTCGAAGATAAGCTTAAGAAAGAGATTGCAGAAGGCAATTTGCGCATTAAGCGTTACAAAGACAAGCTGGTTATCAACATCGACGACAAAATTTTATTTCCTTCAGGGTCTGCGGTTCTGCGTGGCGATGTAAAGCGGACTCTCGACACCGTTGCCGAAATGCTAAGCAAGAACACCGCCTCTCAAATTCTTGTCGAAGGCCATACCGACAACGTTCCGATTAAAACGCCGCGCTTTCCCGACAACTGGACGCTCTCCACGGCGCGCGCATTGTCTGTGCTCAACCGCTTGCTGACGAATAAAGATCTGAACCCAGCACGCTTTGGCGCGGCCGGTTATGGCGAATACCGCCCGGTTGCGCCGAACGATACGCCCGCCAATAAACAACTCAATCGGCGTGTCGACATTGTGTTGCAACCGTTGAGCGCCGAGGCGAAATGATGCTGCGCTATTCTTTCTCCGCTCTTCTTGTGGGATTCATCGCCCTCACGGCACTGTCGTGCAAGAAGGCAGTCTCGCCTCAAGCACAGCAGTCTTTTTCATTCAGCGTCGATGCAGAGCTTGCAAAACTCTTACCCGATCTCGCGGCAACGAACGACATCGAGAAACTGAAGAAAAACCTGACCTCTCTGAATAAGAAAAGCCAGGAATGGTGTAAATACCCCACGATGGCGAGTGGCCTCTCGCGCGAGTTGACACCCGAAGAAAAGGCCGCGTTCGCAAACGGAAGTCTGGCGCTCCGCACGGTTCTCGGTTGCGATACCTGGTTTACCCTGACCGACAAAACCCCCGAGGTCGACTTTGCTTTCGCGCAAAACGCGATCGATAAAAGTTTCGAGAAGCCGATAGACTGCGTTTCGGTGGGTTTCTTGCAGCCTTATATCTTGGGCACTGTGGCGCATTGCGCGTCTCTCACGTTTCTCGACGTGAGTTTTCGCACGCTCTATTTGCACTCGGTCTTGCTGCCGCTCTTGACTGACAAAGACTTTGCCGGTGTCGATGCGGCTCTGACGCGCTTTGAATCGGAAACAAAGGCCTCGATGAGCGAGATTTGTAATAGTTACTCGCTCCAGAGGTGCAAACTCGTTCTGATGGCGTTTGCTGCGCACCATAAAACGGGCCTTCAGGCCAAGTTTGCGCTTTCGTCACTCAGTCGCTTCAAACCACAGGGCGAAAACACGGTACTTCTTTACATGAGCAACGCTATCGACCCGAATTTTATGCCGCAAGAAGAGTTTGATACGTTGAAAAACAATTGGAGCGCTTCAAAAGCGCATATTGTGGCTGTGTACCATCAGGCCGACAGTACAAACTTCGGGGTGTATTCGTTTGAGGCCGATGCCCTATCGACGGTTTGCGCAAACCAATTTATTGTCTCGCGTTCCGGCACGTATTCCAAAGATGGGTGTACGTACTTTCCGCCAAGCAGAACCAGCTATAAGACGTATTTTGATGCAGCGTCGTCGACCAAAGGCGCGCCTACTTGCCAACTGTAGCGCCGCTTCGTTGACTCGGATTAGGTCGTGGAGAGTGTTTTTGTCGGAGGTGGCTTTATTGGTGGGTCAATCCGCGAAAAAACAAGCCTTTCTCTTAGAAATCCAGCGGTTCGATTCCAAATGGGCGTAATGCCCGCGTAGTTAATCGCAAAGAAGCGTTGCATTGCTCGACGAGTGGGTTTTTGCCAGAGCTTAATGAGCCCGTAAATTAACAATGATACACTCACACGCAATGTAGCAGCGACGCAATGCAGTTTATCGTACTCTTCGCCCTTAAACCGAGTCGTCACAATCGTGAACTCTGACTTCGCCCGTCGATTGTACAGACGTGTTACCTCACGCCGTATCTTGTAGCGCATTTGAATCCGCAAGTACCGAGCGCAAAACCGCATGATTTCCATGCGTTCTTTGCGCCACAATTTGGCGTGCTCCTTTGGAAGGCTGACACTCGTAACTAAAGGTGGTTTGTTCATGTATTCTCCTTGAGGGGCTGTTTCTGTTTTTTCTGAACAGGGCCTCTATATATTAAATACCCAGAAACCGTGTTTTTTTCTCACATTTTTGGAAAAAAATACAAATTTTGAAAAAAAAATCTGTTTTTTGGATTGGTGGGGTAAAATCGGAGGTTGAATAGTTAGTCGACATCCTCTCAACATTGAGACTCGAATAGTTAGTCGCTGTGCCTTGTGTTTACCATTTCTTGAAAATAAAGAAGACAGCCAGCATCAAGAACACGAAACCGACAATATAATTCCACCGCAATGTTTCACCTTTGAAGACCCAAACGGCAAAAACCGTAAATACGACGAGCGAGACAGCCTCCTGGATCATCTTGAGCTCGAACAGATTGAATGGGCCGCCGTAATTTTCGCTACCGATGCAGTTGGCCGGCACCTGCAGAGCATATTCGGCGAGCGCAACGAGCCAACTCAGCAAGATGATAGCGTAGAGGGGTAGCGTGGACCAGCGGGCACTCTTATGCAGTTGGAGGTGCCCATACCATGCGAGCGTCATGAAAACGTTGGATAGTACTAAGAGGGCAATCGCTGTGGCACCGTGTTTCAGCATGAATCCTTTTCCGACTAACTATTCCATTCGATTCAATTTCGTATTTTGGGATCTAGTTCCTTGTACCAAATCTAAATCTTCGTCAGGTGAAAATTGGGTCTTTCGGCATGGCCTTGGCGGCGTACCTCGAAATGTACGTGCGGGCCGGTGGCGCGGCCGGTCATCCCCGAAGACGCAATCTTCTGGCCTTGCTTTACCTGCGCGCCTTTTTTGACGTGGTAGCGGCTAAGGTGCCCATAGAGAGTTTGGTAGCCGTTGCGGTGTTCGATGACAACGGCCTTGCCATAGCCTCCGCGTTTGCCGACAAAAACAACTTTGCCCGAAGCCGATGCGACGACGGGAGTTCCGACGGGAACGCCAATGTCGATGCCGCGATGGAAGCGGTGTTTTTCTGTGAACGGGTCTTTGCGCACGCCAAACGCTGATGTCAGTTTGCCGACAACCGGGCGAATAAATGCCTTAAGCGAAAAAAACTCTTTTTCACTATCTTCAAAGTGGAGTCCTGTAATAAACCAGAGATTTTGCGCGCCGGGAACTGCCGTCAAATCTTCGGTGGATCGATTGAATTGCGCGGCGATTTTTTTGCGCACGCCATAGACGGCAATCCCACGCACGTTGGGGACAAGCCAGTCGTCTCCTGCAGCGGTATCCCAAAGCGAGGCAAGACGGTTGACGCTTGAAAGCGTGTCGTGGTTGAGAGAAGTGCGCGCCATCACTTGAAAAAAATTATCTTTTTTTCGTAGCTTATACCGCCGCCATTTGATGGTGGGAGTGCGCCCATCGGCGATGAGGCGCAGATTTTGCGAAACCTCGACGCGTATTTTTTTTATCTCAGGGTCGCTATAAGCGAGCGTTTGAATATACGTGCGCGTTTGAGTAGCGCTCAAGGCGTATGAAAGAATTAGGACAAAAAGTAGGGTAGTAGTACGCACAGTGGGCATAGTTAAGCGTTGGCCAAGGGGAATAAAAACACCGTAAACGCCCCTCGTGCTCTTTTACAATCGGCGTTTACTCGCTACGCCTTGATGCAATTATGTCTCCTCATTGGTGCCACAAACCCTTCTTGAAATTTTGCGCAAGGCCGAAGAGTTTTTGGCCTCTAAGGAAATCCCTTCGCCGCGTCTCGAAGCGCAACTCATCTTTGCGCATTTTTTGAGGCTACGGCGTATTGATCTTTTTACTCAAAGCGACCGACCGCTCAGCGAGGCGGAGTTAGTCCCCCTGCGTGCGGCACTCAAGCGGAAGGCGCAGCGCGAACCCACGGCGTATATTTTGGAGACACACGATTTTTTTGGCCGTTCTTTTGCGGTGTCTCCTGCGGTCCTTATCCCCCGCCCGGAAACCGAGGAGTTAGTCGAGCACATATTAAAGAAGAAACAGAGCGCGTTTTCCATTGCCGATGCAGGTGCGGGGAGCGGTTGCATCGGCATTACGTTGGCGTTGGAAACTCACGCGAACGCGCTGACATTTCTCGATATTTCAAAGCCAGCACTGGCCATGGCGCAAAAAAATGCGGCGGCTCTCCTTTCCGAATCAGAAACCGAAGTTCTGTGCGTTGAGGGTGACTTTACGTTGCCGGAATTATCCCTCCCTGACAAGGTACAGATTTTCGTGAGTAATCCACCGTATGTTCTTACCGAAGAATTTTCAAACTTAGAGCATTCGGTGCGCTCGTTTGAACCGCGCGCGGCTCTCGTCGCAGAAAATTTTGAAAAGGAGCACCGTGCGCTTCTTGCTCTCGCCTTTCGCTCGCTGGACACCGGTGGACTTTTCGCGTTAGAAACACATCCTGCAAAAAGTCAAGACGCAGCAGCCTGGGCAAACGCGGTCGGGTTTATCGATGTTGAAATCCAGAATGACTTGGCCGCACGTCCTCACTTTGTTTTTGCGAGAAAACCATGAAAGGGAAATATGTCTTGCTGGGTTTAGTCTTGCTCACTGCGGTTGTTGCAGCTTATATTTTTGAGAATGTGAATTCGATTTTGGAAGAAGCGTCTCATAAGAGATTCCGGCCTGTGACTACGGGGTTGCCACAGTCTCAAATCCACCGCGACATCGAAGTAGGTTCTGCGACGGCGGATTTCTACACGGCAGAGGCGAATCAAGCAGTGCGGCCGTTACTCATCGTCGTGCACGGCGGCTTCTTGCAAGGCGGCAACAAAAAGAACTACGCGTTCTTAGGTGGGCTGGGCGTGCGGCAAGGGTTCGTCGTCGCGGTGTTGCAACTACCTCACTATCCCGGCGTGGTGACGCGTCCTTTCTACTCGAAAAAATCGCTCGTAGCTCTCTCGCTCGAAGCGCAAGCGAAAAATTTTGCCGCATTCGTGAAAGACGTTTCTACGCTTGCACAGCGCTACCGTTTCGATGCAAAGAAGATACACGTTATGGCGTTGCAATCGGGTGCTCTTCTTCTCGCTGCGGTGGATTTACAATCGCTCAAGAGTCTGACACTGGTTTCTCCCATCTTATCTCTGAAAGAAAACGCCGCACAAATTGCACCTCTTCAAATGCATGCCATTACGCAGGCGATGGCACTTTCAGAAGCAGAGGCGTTTGCACCCAAGACGTGGCTTCCTCAAACGCGCATGCCAGTCTTACTCTTGTGTGCCGATCGCGATTTGCCGTATATCAAAGACACATGCCGCAATTTTGGTCTCATGCGAAAGGGGGGAGCACCCATCGAAAGGTTTATTGACTCGAAGCCCTCGCACTTTGAGATGCTCTTCCACTTGGGCAGCCGAATAGAAGAGGCGAGCGACCCTCTCAAGAAATTTTGGTTCGACGTAGCGCGGCTTTAGACGTTCAGACGAAAAGCCTCGGGTAGGAGTTTTTCGATTGAACTTTTTTTTACGCCGTCTTGACCGTCGAAAAAAATAATTCCACCATGGCCAAATTCATAGAGCACCTGTCTGCACGCTCCACAAGGAGGAATAGCCGGCAGCTTCGTGTTGACAATATAAATAGCTTCGACTAGATTTTCTCTGTTTTGAGAAATCGCTTGCAGTGCGGCAGCGACTGCAGCGCGCTCGGCGCAGAGTGTGAGTCCATAGGACGCGTTTTCGACGTTTGCTCCTCGGTAGATGTTGCCGTCGTTGGCTAAGAGTGCTGCCCCGACGTGCAGCTTCGAGTAAGGTGCATAAGCTTGCTTGGAGGCTTTGAGCGCTTCTTCGCGCAGCGTGGCGATGAGCGCCTCGTTAAACTTCATAGATGCAAAACCGGATAACGCTTGTCGTCGCAAAGAAGATTCTTACTTGGCGAATAGCATGAGCGAGCTTAATAAATTTAGCAAGAATTTAACGCAAGACCCGACACAGCCCGGCGCACAGGCGATGTACTACGGCATCGGCTTCTCCGAAGAAGATTTCAAAAAAGCGCAGGTGGGTATTGTGAGCATGGGGTACGAAGGAAATACGTGCAACATGCACTTGAACGACCTCGCAAAGCTCGTCAAGAAGGGCGTCGCCGACGCCGATCTCTTAGGACTCATTTTTCACACGATAGGCGTGAGCGATGGGATGGCCAACGGAACCGACGGAATGCGTTTTTCTCTCGTGAGCCGGGACGTCATCGCCGACTCGATCGAGACTGTTTGTGGGGCGCAGTACTACGACGGCCTCATTGCACTGCCGGGTTGCGATAAAAACATGCCGGGCTCTCTCATCGCGATGGGACGCCTCAACCGCCCCGCTCTCATGGTCTATGGAGGCACGATCGCCCCGGGCCACTATAAAGGAGAAGACCTAAATATTGTCTCCGCGTTTGAAGCGTTGGGGCATAAATTGGCGGGGAATATTTCAGCCGAAGACTACAAAGGTGTTGTGTGCCACTCGTGCCCCGGAGCCGGCGCATGCGGTGGGATGTACACCGCGAACACGATGGCGTCAGCCATCGAAGCGATGGGGATGAGTTTGCCGTATTCGGCGTCGAACCCTGCGACGAGCAAAGAGAAGCTCGAAGAGTGCGTGGCGGCAGGCCGAGCGATGCGTCTTCTTTTAGAGCGTGATATTAAACCCCGCGACATCATGACGCGTAAGGCGTTTGAAAATGCGATAACGCTCGTTATTGTCTTGGGTGGATCGACGAACGCGGTCTTGCATCTCATAGCGATGGCAAAAAGCGTCGGCATACCTTTCACTCAAGACGACGTGCAGGCGTTCAGTAACAAGACGCCGCTCTTGGCAGACTTCAAGCCGAGTGGTAAATACCTCATGGAGGATTTACATATACAAGGAGGTATACCGGCAGTTATGCGGTATTTGCTCGACAAGAAAATGCTCCACGGTGACTGTTTGACTGTCACAGGAAAAACGATTGCGGAGAACTTAGCCGACATAAAGCCCATTGATTTCAACACACAAAAAATTATCTATCC
>CAUJII010000170.1 GCA_963205035.1 Spirochaetota bacterium | reverse complement strand
GAGCTTTTGTGCGACTATGTGCCGCACGCGGCTTGGGTCCTCTGCCACCGATCGAATCAATACTTAAATCTCAAGCGCACGAACTGGGATACTCTCAAGCGTTCGCCTCTGCGCATGCTGATTGGCACAGATTCGCTCGCGACCAACAGCGACTTGTCCGTTGCTCAAGAGCTTATCGTTCTCAGCCGCGAGGAAAAATTTTCCGAACGCGAATTGCTCAAGGCGGCGACTTGGAATGCTTACGAGTATTTAGAAGTGAGCGAAAGCAACATTCCCTATTTCATATTTCCAAACGCCGAACCTAAGATCGAATCGTTGAGTAATACAAGTGGCGCAATCTCGCTTGAACGCATTTAGAACCGGAACGAAGCCTCGACGCTGCTTTGTCCCGGCATGAGCCCGACTTGAATTTCTACGCCTGGTTCTTTCGGGGGATTCGCCCTAACGATTCCTTCGTCGGCTGAAAGAAGGTGCTGCACATAAAAATAAAGCGAGAGGAGCGCAAACGCTCCCGCACCCACCATAAATCCCATGGCATAGTCACCGCGTGTTTTGTACTGTGCGTTTTTTTCTGCGAGAAATGCCTGGTCCTCGGCGGTGTACGCGCTGGGAGTTTTTGCGCTGAGTCGGGCATAGATTTCTTCTTGAGCATTGTCGCGCCAGATATACGTGCCAATACCCGCGCCCATAAACGCAGCAGCCGTCGATAAAGAAACCCAATACCATGATTTGTAGGTAAGCCCCCAGAAACCGGGTTTATAGTTATCGATAAACTCAGAAAGAGTCTCGCCAATTTTTAGAGAGGTGTGCTTCTCATCGAGGGTTATGGTGCGGTAAACTTCACCGCTATCTTTGTGGAACAAATGGAGACGGTATTTGCCGAAAGCCACGCGAGGAACAATTTTCGGCGACACGCCTAAATAGTCGGCATCTAAGTAGATTTTTGCACCAGGTGGCCGTGTCACGATTTCAAGCCGCCCTTTTTCTTCGGCAGCGGTGAGAGCAATTTTTTTTGTGAATGTCTCGCCTGCTTTCGTCTCGATGCTTTCGACAGAGTCTTGAAACCCCACGCGCTTTAGAGTGAGTTGATATTTTCCAGGGATGAGATAGGAGTAACTCAGCGGAGTCTTACCTAAAAATTGCGCGTCGAGATAAACAGACGCCTGCGCGGGAGCGCTCTCCAACTTGAGACTTGCAAAGTTATCGCCGGTTAGCTTGGCTCGCACCGGGTTTGTAAGCCTGGTGACTGCGCTCACTAAGTCTTGTTCGTCTATGACAGAGCGGCCGTCGAGAATTTGCGTGGAGCCTTGGCAGAGCTTCATCTGTACCTCAACTTTTGTTCCTTTTAAGCGGAGGGTGCTCAAAATAGCGTAGCGTCCATCTTCGAGCCCCGTGCACGCTTCGGGGGAAATACCACTTGAAGGGAGTCTCTCTATCTTCAGCGGCAAGACTTGCGGGGCTGGAAAGCGCTTGAGGAGATCCTCTCGGATCGGTTCGATCGCCTTATCGGTATTTTTTTGCATTGGGTATTCGATGCTTAAAGGCTTCACCTTCCCCAGAGTCACTGCGCTGCGTTGCAGAGTGAGACTGTCGGCGACGAGATTTTGCATCACACCGACGAGGTAAGACTTTGATTCTGCGCCGGCAAGTTGCGGTCGATAAATATCGATGCGATATTCTTTGGGCCAGACGACTTGGCCTTCAAGATTTTCATCGCTCAACTGTTGTGCGGCGAGCGGCGCGAGTAGGCTAAACAAAAATACGAACCGCGCAAAAAATTTCATGGAGCCAAAGCGAGCTGCTTCACTTTTTGTATCATCGACGCAAAACCGTTGGCTCGCGACATCGAGAGGTGCTTTGCAAATCCTAATTGTTCGATAATCGAGAGATTCGCATCTGCAATTTCATTCGCCGTTGCGCCGGAAAAAAGCCCAACAAGAAGCGCGATTAGACCTCGCGTGATGGCCGAGTCGCTATCGGCCTGAAAGATCACAGTATCGCCATCTTTGTGAGCAACAACCCACACTTGCGACTGGCAGCCGTGCACCTTGTTTTCTTCGACTTTATATTTTTCGTCGAGTGGCGGGAGTTTTTCACCTATCTCGATGAGATAACCGTAGCGGTCGGCCCAATCATCGAACATTTCAAATTCAGAAAGTAATTCTTCTTCGCGCTCTTTAATATCTGTCATGACTCTGCGGCCGTTTGCTTCTGATCGAGAGCAGCGATAACTCGTTTTACCCGCACGTTATGCGGATCGAGTTTCTCGACAAATTCTATAATCTTTCGCGAAAGACCATATTTACCGTCAAGATAATAGATATCCGCAAGATTTACCAGATTTTTTACGCGGTCATGATCGCGCAAACGCAAACGTTCGCCAAAGTCGGCGGCCTTTTTATACTCTTTGAGCATCTTATAGCAATAAGACGCGATGTACAAAAACTCCGAATCGGCCGGCTTGATGTGGATATAGTCTTCTGTCAAGTTTGCCGCTTTCTCGTATTCTTTTGCCTTGAGGTATGCCTTGATGAGATCGCGCATCACTTCGGGTTGCGCGTCGTCTAAACGGAGGGCTTCTTCTAAATCGCCGATGGCAACGCGCAAGTTGCCTTCTCTCACCGAAAGCCGCGCACGGTTCAAGAGTTGAATGACATGCTGCGAAAGATTTGACGAGTCGCGATGAACGTCTTCTTCAAAGCCAATGCGCAGCAGAGACAAGTCGTCGGTAAGTTCTCCATATTGCTCCAAATTTTCGCGGATTTTATCGAGTTGCCCATCGGACTCTTCGATGATGCGCAGAAAAAGCGTTTCGTCTTCGTTGATGATGCGCGCACCGTCGACGTCGTGACCAAGCATTAAGTCGTCGCGACCGTCGGAGCCAATGATGACGACATCTCTGGGTTTGAGCTGCAGCGTCTGCACCTCGATATGCCCTGCAACGCCTTGTGTGCCGAGTTTGCGCAAGACTAGTTCTTTCTCGATGAACTCGGCCTTACCGTCGCGGTAAAGAATCGACCACGGGTGTTCGGCGTTGAGGTAATAAAGAAGTCCCGTTGTGTCATCGACGAGGCCCATGACAAGCGATATGAGCATCGAGCCGTCGAATGCCTCGAAAACGCGGTGCAATTCGACAAAGGTGTGTTTCAGCCATTGCTCGGGAAACGCATCTTGATCTTTCGGCGAAAGTTTGGTGCGTTCAATAACGGATTGGAAGACAGAACCGAGAACGAGAATCCCTCCTGCGCCTTGCATCGACTTGCCCATCGCATCGGCATTCAAGAAAACCGTATAAATTTTATCTTTGAGTCGAATAGCGTTTGTAATAACGGCGTCGCCACCAATGTCGCGCGACCATTTGCGAAATTCAAACTTCTTTTTCTGCTCGACTAAGACGTCGATATTCAAGTTCTCACTCTGCGCCCTGTTAGAGCTCAAGGGAGTCGTCAAGAGCGAAGTCAAGAAGTAATCGCCGTCTTGCTGGCTCTTTAGCGCATTCACTTCTTCAAACGCTTTTTGAAGTTCTGCCGTTCTCTCTTTGACCTTGTCTTCGAGAGTCTCTGCGTATTCTTGCAGCTTTTGCTTCGAATCTTTAATCGAAGTCACCATGCCGTTGAACGAGCGCGAGAGGTAGCCAATTTCGTCTTCGACAAAAATGGGCAGCGACACGTCGAGATCTCCACCGTTTACCTGGTTCACCCCGGAAAGCAAACGGTTGAGCGGCGTGACGAGTGCGCGACTAAAGAAGATGGGGAATCCGACTATGATCATGAGCACGCCTGCAATGAGGAAGATTACGAATTTGAGCCCCAACGGGTGGATGAACTTGCGGTAGTCGAGGTAATCATAGCCGACCTCGGTGAGACTGTGTGTTTTGTAATTGACACTCACAAACGCGGTGTAGTGTTTCTCGCCATTAACATCGGTGCGGTAATGCCGCGCTCCGGGCGGAATAATTTCATGCGCGAAATGTAAAACTTTTTGTTTGAGTTCTGGCCCGTTGTCTATCGTGTTTTGCTTTAGATAATTTAATATGGCCTCAGCGAACGGTTGAAATGATTTTTGGGATTTACCCATGAGCTTGGTTACTTTTTCTCTGAATTGCAAATTGGGTATCTTGTTAATCTTAAAGCGTGCCCGAATTATAGGACGTTGCAAATCAGAAATTTTTTCAAGAATAGCATTCTTTGTGCTCGTCTCTTTTTTTTCGAGCAGCGGTTGTAGCGAAGCCTTATAGCCAGCAAAGGTGGGTGGTGCCGCCTCGAGAATCTTTTCAATATTATCTTTGAACGCAATGTCTTCGGCTGTGTCGGAAATTTTCTGCCAAACAAGCGCAAACTCATAACCGTTCATCTGCGCTTCGCTGTTGATTTTAGAACCTTCTACCGATTGCAGCGTGGTTACAGATTTTTTCTCCCAATCATAACTCAAAGCGTAGCGCATCGCACTCGGCTTCACACCCGATTCCTGAAAGCGGTTTGTCTGTTCGCTCCTCACTCCGTCGTAAGCCGACTCCTTGTCGAGAAACGCAAAATAGCTAATACCTTGCAAAACGAGGAGGAATACCACAACGCTCACCAAAACAATTTTTGTCATAAAGGTTGTTTTGTCTGTCGTGTTATTGAGATAAATAATCACGATGATGAAAAGTCCTAAAATAATCGAAAGATCGAACGCCGTCTGAAACGTACCCCGATCCATTGCACCTTCGCGGCTTAATGTATTCAAGATCGCAGGCAAGAGTGCCGTGCAAATAATCCCAATCGTGAGCCCGATGAGGGGCCAACGCTGCCGGCCTTTTGTGACGGTGGCACGCCAAGCGCCAGCACCCATTGTGATGACAAAGAAAACAATAATAACGAGACTAATAACATAGCTTGCATCGTCGGCTTCAAAGTCGTAGTAATGTCCCTCAAAATGAAACACATATTCAGCCTCGAGGGTTTGCAGCATGAACCAAATGGTGAATCCGATCGAGATAAGAACCATTGTCCAGAAAAAGACGGCGCGCACACGGCGATGAATTGCATTGGGGAATTCAAAAAACAACTCGGTAAAAAGCGCCATCGTGATGAGAACGAAAAAGACTGTCGACCAACGGTGGAACGCCGCGAGCGGGTGATAGAAAGTCGAAGAGACAATGTAGCTGCCGACAAAACAGGCGAATGCGAACATCGTTTGGGTGACGATGACGGTTGCACGCGATTTGTCGTGAAGGAATAAAAAAGTAAAACCACAAATTAGCAAAAAGACCGTCGGTATCATCGCCCCGAGGGTATAATAGTCTAAGTAAAAACTTTGCAAGAAGCCCATGGACAAACTTGGCAAACGCTTTCCCGATTGTCAAGCGCTAAGCTAATAAGGCGTCGCGAAACAATAGATGCGCTTTAGTTGGTCACACCCCATAGGCGTGCCGTTATTTTGCCAGGTTGCCCCCGTAGAATCTGCTGCGCCATAACTTCCATTCGTTCCGTTACTTGCGTCGTCCCACTGGCCGCACGGCGAGACGACATTCCCTGTTGCGCCGGCACCAGTCCACACGGGTGCTCCGGCTGGAACGACAGCCTGCATTTCGGTGTAACGCACAGCGTTACTATCGAGCATGCCGTCTGATCGAATGAAATTATTCACCACAACCTGCCCTTGCGTGTTGAGCCACGGTCCCGGAAAACTGGGACTGCAACCTTGCGCAAGACCCGCCACGTGGCATTTCGGGTCGAGTGTGGAAGGCGACGGCATACTCAGGTACGCACGGAATTGGTGGTGCTCATTCTTGCGCAAGTTGCGAGACGCTGCTGCGCGGGTGCACGCGCAGTCGGCGCGCCCAATGCCCATCGGTGCGTTGCATTCGGCGAAAGGCTGGCCCGACATATCTCCCTTCGTTTCCCAGGAGCTTACAAAAACGTAATAGTTACTCGTAAACTCCTCCTGCGGCTTTGACCCGCCGGGGTTTTCTAACTTTTCCAAAAGGTTATAGTTATTACACGCGCTAAGACCTGCAAGAAAAAGCGCTGCCATCCAAAGTTTGTTACGCATAGACTCCCTCCTTAAACTAAAACACAATACTTACAACTAACGAGCCCGCCACTGCGTGTATGGGTTGTCCATCGTACAGTATGCGGTATTCAGCGTCGAGGCCGATAGACAGAAACGAAAGCGTCAAAAAATGGATTCCTGTGCGCGCCGAGAACATGGGGTTTTTTACAATCGATCGTCCAGAATAGGGAGATTGGGTACAAAAGGAATTGGAATGGCAACCAGTCCAAACCTGAAGCTCGCCGTAGTAATACCCTGCACCCAAGTCGTTTGTCCACCGCCAGCGCGGTGACAAGTCGAAGTAATACCCTCCCAGCACTTGCGCAAAGCCAAACATTAAATTGGTATTCGAAGGATTATGTCTGGCTTCTGAATATAGTTGCGAGATGTTAGCACCAAAGCCTAAATGCCACGGACCTCGAAAGCGATAAGCGGTTTTTACGCCAACGTCAGGAACAACGCGAATTACAGCTTCTTCTCCATTCACAAAAGAACGACTTGCTCCCAAACTGGCTCCTATTGTCCAATGGATATCTGCCCACGTTTTGGATTTTTCAATCTTGTCAAGCTGAGTTTTTCCCTTCTTGTCTTTTTCCGCTTCTTCGCCTTTGGCAATTTGTTGCTCTTGAGCGACTTTGGCAATCTCTGCGACGATATCACCGGCGACTTTATCCGCAGCGCGAAAAATTGTCGCATCGACAGGGTTCTCTGTGGGTTCGATCTTGCGGAACTTATCGGTTGAGCCTAAAGAAATTTCAGTGTGGATCACAATCTGATTATCTGCTTCTTTGAACGTGAAATTCCCATAGATTAAAATATCGATGTCGGCCAAACGACATACCTCGGCGGCCTCTTTG
>CAUJII010000169.1 GCA_963205035.1 Spirochaetota bacterium | reverse complement strand
CTCGCGAATAGTTAGTCAGGATAGTAGGCCCGCGTAGTTAGTCCGAATAGTTGGCCCGAATAGTTAGTCGCGGCGAGAATTTCTCGTTTTCAGCGGAAATCATGCCTTTTTCGGTTCTATCCGTGCGCCCTTCTTAATTTTTGTATAGATGTCGCGGAACTTTATATTCGGAGTGATGCCCTGCGCGGTGTACTGTGGCTTCAGCCCGTCTAAGAAATACATATCGACCTCGCCCCGGTTTTTGACTTTGATACGACCGCGTTTCTCGCAATCAAAAAAATATTTCACATGCTCATAGGTGTCGGCAGAAATGTTAATCCGCCCGGGCTCGCTCGTCGATTCCATGCGGCTTGCAACGTTGACGGCGTCGCCAAAAATATCGTAGACAAACTTGTACTGCCCGACAACGCCTGCCATCACAGGCCCTGTATGGATACCTATACGGATCTCCCAAATCGGTTCGTCGGTGCCGCCTGAAAGAGCGATGAGTTGGTCGGTGAGTTTTTTTATTTCAAGCGCGGCAAGACACACGTCAAAGTAGTGCGAGGTGTTTGTGCGTGGCAGCCCCCCTGCCGCCATATAAGAGTCGCCAATCGTCTTAATTTTTTCGAGCCCGTAATGCCGCGCTATGGCGTCGAACTGAAAGAAGATGCGGTTAAGTTGCTCAATCAGCACACGCGGTGCAATCGACAGAGCCGAACGGGTAAATCCCACAAAGTCGGTAAAGAGAATTGTTACCGAATCGTAATACTGCGGTTCGACTTCGCCTTTCTCTTTGAGTTGCTCTGCAATACCGCGCGGTAAAATATTGAGCAGCAACTCGTCGGATTTCTTCTTTTGAATGCTGATTTCTCGCAGAAGGCCGGCAGAGTAAACCGCACCCGCAACTTGGCCCATGAAAAGTTCTATCGCTTGCAAATCCTTTTTGGAGAGTTTGAGTCCTTCCCCAAAATCCATGCCCAACAAGATGCCGATGACTTCGTTTTGTAAGATGAGCGGAATGTGCACACCCGCACGGAGCTTCACGCGATCGATAAGCTCTTTGTCAAAAGCGGCAAGCTCTCCACGAGTGATTGCACGGTTTGCATAGAAAGTGCGTTTGCGCTTCCAAGTGCGATACAGCATGCCCGCCTCGGGGGTTAAATCAATGTCGGTTGCTTCTAAGAACGCGAGAGTTTCTCGACCTAACGCTTCGACTGCGTTATGCCTAACGTGATGGATTCGATTTTTCTCCGTGTCGACAAAAAGCAACCACAGCCCTTGGATCTTAAACCGCTCGGTCAGGTACTTAAACATGATGTCGATAATACCGTTCAGGTTTTGCGACGCATAGACGGCGCGCGAGACTTCGGTAATTTCCCGAAGTCCCCTTGTACTTTCTTCGAGGCGACTTTTTTGCGTATCGAGAAGATGGTAGCTATCGTCCATGAGGGCAGCGACGGGACGCACCAAGACAAAAAGAAGCATGCTCATACCCAAGACGAGGGAGGCGCCGATGAGGCTCAAGTGATTCCAAACTTTGACGGCCTCGACACTCGGCGGTAAAGTGCGCGAATAAACGAACACAAGAAAGCTACCAGCGACGAGAACCATGATTTGAAAGCGGTTGGCAATCCGCATGGCCTCGCCGCGAACGGCTAACGTACGGTGGCCCAAGATGCCGTACGCAATCATGATCGCAGGAATAAATTGCAAGGCTCCCAAAGGCGGAAAGAAAACGCCGTGCGCTCCCGGCGCATTGGCGAGCATGAGCACTGCACCCGCAATGAGTCCCCAGACGATAATATTTTCGCCTCGCTCCGACTCGCGGCGGCGGATATACCATTCATACCCAATGAGACAGAGCGAGTAAAATCCGGTGAGACTCAAGAGTGTTAACCCGAGAGATGCTTTGCCGATGCGAAAAAGCCCGCCGTAGTATTCATAAAAGTCGGAGACAAAGTAAGGCGTGAGAGCCAGCGCAGCAGCAGCAACAGACAGTGCATCGATGATGTGACTTTTCCAGTTCGGTTCGATTCTCAAAAGAACAAACGCAAAGCGGTATTGCACCATCGGCGTGAAAGCGAACACAAAATAAATGAGCTGCTCCAGGCGACGGTTGACCAAGAGTGGTGTGCGCAAGCTTTCCAAGGTCAACAAGATGGTAAAAAAACCGGTGAGCGTCATCGACATTGCTCCCAGCATGTGCACGCGGCTTTGCGGATTGCTCCCCGCAAGATAGATGGCGAGAGCGAAAACAATCATTCCCGAGAAGAGCGGCACTGCAGTCAACGGGTTCGAGTACATGGGAGAGGTTATCGTCGGGGCGACGAAGAGCATCAAAAGGAGCGCTATACCCAAGAGTAGCGCAGAAATGATAAATGCGGTAATATGATAAAGAAGACGCTTTTCAAAAAGGAGTTCGTTGAGGCTAAAAAAATCTTTCTTGAACACACCGTATGCAATAAGCGCCATCGGCAGGAACATAAACGCTGCTCCTGGAAAGAAGGGAATTCCTACGAGGCTCGGCAAGTTGAGCGCAATTGCAATGCAAGTCAAGATGACGCCGATGCCGATGGGGTCGCGGAAAAGATTTGTGCCTGTCTTGCGATAAAACACCATCGCAGGTATCAAGACAAAGACTAACCCTGCAACACCCAAGACCCCCCAGGGAGCAAGATAATGCGAACCGACAGGGTAGTGTCCGAACCAAAAATGGTTCCATTGCCCCGTGAAGCCATGCCCCGTGACAAGGGCAATACTTCCCAACACAATCGTTCCCCAGAGAGTCCATTCGGTGTAACGGATCACGCGGTAGCGTTTCCCCATGAGGTAGTAGTTAAATCCCATCGCCCCACCTGTCAGTAAGAGCGCAATAGGATAAAAGATTTTGTGGAGCGTGAGAAGGAGCGGCAAGTCGTCGACAACAGCGCGCAACGCCAGAACGAGCCCCAAAGCACCCATACCCAACGCCATGAGCGTAAAATAGAGCATGTAATAGTTATTACGC
>CAUJII010000168.1 GCA_963205035.1 Spirochaetota bacterium | reverse complement strand
GAGAGCGCGCTTCTTGAGCACCTCGTTGACACGGTTAAGGCTTATACGAATCTTCTCTAACGTTTCTTGCTTCGCTTTCAAAGCATTCTTGATTTCTTCGATAGTGTCGCGTAACGCGGGATCAATCCCCACGGTTATTGTCGTCTTTGTTTCGCCTGCGCCACCGAGCTTCGTACAATGAACAAAATTACCCGCGCTTGCATCGCCGCCTGTGATGTCGCCGCGCCCCCCCTTAACGGTAATCGAATTGCCTGCAACGAGGCGCGAATGGAGCGATGCTTCAGAGATGAAAATAGAGCCCTTGGCAATGATTGTCCCTTGTTCCACAAAGCGCGCGTAAACGTCGCCTTCGGAAACAATCTTCCCTTCGCCGCGCCCCATGAAACCGGCCGAAAGAATAATATCCTTGCCCGCGCTGATGTCGCAAACACCCACACTGCTCTGCAAGATGATGCTACCTGAAGCGTGGAGCTTGAAACCGTCGGCAACAGAGTCTTCGACGATAACCGAACCCGGAAAGTCGACGTTGCCCGTGGAGTAATCGACGTTCTTTAGATAAATGACTTCATCGACGCGGATGCGACCCGAACTTTCCATGACGGGTCGGCCCTCGATTTTAGAAAGCAGTTTCTTACCGTCTGCAGAAATTTCAACATTCGCGCCGGTATTAAATTTTGCGGGTATGCCCGGCTCGGGTTGCAAAATTTGGGCGGCCACCGAATAACCCGGCGTGCCCTTCGTCGCGTCGACAAGCTCTGCGATCACCTCGCCCGCCTTTGCCGATTTAATGAGGTTCACTTCTTTATAGTCTATTTTCTTTTCTTTAACGCTCTGTTTCGGCTTCACCATCGTCTCGAAAAGCGGCCTGACGTATCCATTTTCGCCGCGCACAGGTGGCTTCCCCTCGGCGACCTTGACAAGCCTTTTGTAAATCGGTTTTTCGACGACTTCTTTTAGAACGCTTTCGTCAATCCCCTTGATGATGCCGTGGTCTTTCAACAAGAACTTCAAATTTTCTAAGGTGAGCCTCTTGCCGCCGCCTTCCGGGGGATCGACAAAAACCTGCGCCGAAGTGTGGTCGGAAGAAACTTGCACCTCGACCGTCGCATCGCGTCGTTCGGCAATTTTCGGCCAGTCGCCCAGCACATGCGCCGCGCCTTCTGCAAGCTTACCTTCTTGCGTTTGCTTTATGAGCCGGTCTAATGCCACGCCTTTATCGACGACAATTTGCATCGAGCGCAGTCGGTTCATCAAATCTGTCGGATGGACTGGTCTGCCGTCGCCTTGTGGATTGAAAATTTTGAGGACAGCCTTACCCTGCTCTTCGAGAAGCTCGAAGCTGCCGTTTTGCGAAGATTCCAGCTCTTCTAAGAGCTTGCGTGTCATTTCGTTTTCAGCCATCTCTAATGCCACCGGAAAATCTTTAGGCTGATTGAAAAGCAAAAGACGCCGAAGAGATTGAGTAGTGCTATCGGCAGCAGCAATTCCGACCAGAGTACTTCGGAATTAAATACGGTGCGCAAGCTATCTGCCAAGAGCGCTAAAGGAGAGAACTGCAAGACGCCTTGAATCGCCTCGGGAAAATTTGCGTAACTAAAGAAAATACCCGACGCCAACATCAGAGGGATTGAGAAAGCGTTGATAATCCCATTGCCTGTGCGGGTGTTGTCTGCACGAGACGCGAGCAAGAAGGCTAAGCCACCGAATGCAATGCTACCCGACACAAAAAGAGTGAGAAGGGGGATTATTCCCCCTTGAATTTGAAAGTCGAAGTACCAATAACCGAAACAGAACAAGAGTAGAGCTTCAACGAAGCTAATCCCAACGCGTGAGAGAAAAAAAGACGCCAAGATGACAGATTTACGAACAGGCGTAGCTATCATGCGGCGCATGAGTTTTTTCATGCGGTATTCGATGAGAACATAGCCGATGCCCCAGAGGCACGAGTTCATAATGCCGAGTGCGATAAGCCCCGGTATCAAAAAATCGATGTAGCGGTTGCCATGCGTCGTGATGGGAGTAACTTCGATGGCGACGCGTTCTTTGCTCAAGCGGCGCGACAGGATCAGATAGGAAAGATACGAGGTTTCATTCGCGGGGTCTAAATGGAAATGCAAGACTCCTTTGGGCGAGAGTTCGATAAAGAGAACAATTTTTCCTTGGCGGAGGAGCTTCAACGCTTCTTCATTCGTAATGAACGAAAAACGGAAGACGCTATGGTCGTTACTTTTATGCGGTCTCGAAATATTCCTGTTCTCGATTTCATTGATGACCTCGCGCAGCTCGCTGCTCTTCTGCAAGTCGCCCACGACGGCAACCTGCCGCGTCATCACTTTTTTTTGCACAAACGCGACGCCCAAGATCCAACTCATCGCAACCGGCAAAAGGACCGACCACAGGATAATTTCCCAGTCGCGAAAGAACTCGCGTGAGTGCATCAAGACGAGCTGCCACAACGAACGCATCAAGCACACCTCACGATCACTGCAAATGCCGTCCCGTCATTTTAATAAAAAGATCGTCTAAAGTTAAAGGCCGTGCGGAGAACGCTTCGAGATTGGTTTTTCCAATCTTGCGGGTGAACTCGGGCAGAATCGTTGCGGCCCGTTCGACGTGCATCACACCCGTGAGTGAGTCGATTTCAAACTGGAAGTGACTCACCTTCTTCATTTCTTGCAGGGCTTTGAGTTCCTTCGGTGCATTTCGTTTCAGACGGAATTCGATAATTTCATGGCTTGCATGCTTCTCAATGAGTTCATGGAGAGAACCATCGGCAAGGAGCTTCCCCGCAAACTGAATAACAATGCGCTCGCAAAGCTCTTCCGCCTCTTCCATGTAATGCGTCGTTAAGAGCAGGGTCATCCCTTGAGCCTTCAAGTCGTTGAGGATGCGCCATAAATCGCGGCGTGCATGCGGGTCAAGGCCGGTCGTCGGCTCGTCTAAAAGCAAGATGCGCGGTTTTTGAATAATCGCAATACCCAAAGCTAAGCGCTGGCGTTGGCCCCCGGAGAGCGTATTGACATACGCCTGACTCTTTTCTTTGAGCGATACCAACTGCAGAATTTCATCGATGCGCGTAGATGGCACACGGTAGAATGCCCCGAAGAGTTCGAGAGCCTCGCGCACCTTGACTTTTTCAGGAAAGCGCGTCTCTTGAAACGCAAGCCCCATCAGCTCGCGAATTTGTGCTTCGTGCTCCGCATAACCCAAACCACACACTTCGATTGCGCCTGCATCGGGCTTTTGCAATCCCTCGATCATTTCAAGGAGTGTAGTCTTGCCGGCGCCGTTCGGCCCCAAGAGAGCAACCGCCTCCCCTTCGCGGATTGTAAGCGTCACACCATCGACGGCTTTCACAGAACCAAAATGCTTTGTTACGTTATCGACGAGCAAGACAACGGGCTTTTCAATTTTTTCGCGAGCCAAGTTATGTTTCCAATGTTTGAAGGCGCGGCAAGGGACGTTCAAGTTCGCGCTCGAACTCTTCGATCTTTGCAGTCGCTGTACCCAACTTGCCGACAACTATACCGCCAGCGAGGTTCGATAAGATCATCGCTTCGGTGTGCTCTGCACCCGCTGCAATCGCCGCCGTATAAACACTGATTACGGTATCTCCAGCGCCTGTCACATCAAAAACTTCGCGCGCAACCGTCGGCAAATAAACAGTCTTACCGTCTGTGAAGTATGCCATACCGCGCTGCGAGCGCGTAATCAAAAGATGGGGGAGCGATAACGTCTCGCGAATTTTAGTTGCAATGGCAAAAGTCTCCGCGTCGTTTTCAGGGAATGGCATGGAAACACCTTCAGACGCTTCTTTCTCATTGGGTGTCATAATGTCTGCTGAAACATATTCCTTGAAGTGTTTCACCTGCGGATCGACGGCGACAAACACACCCACTTCGTGCGCCATGCGGATTGACTCTCGAATCACATGGGGCGTTAAAAGCCCCTTGTTGTAATCGCTTAAGATGAGCGCTTGAAAAGAAGGCAGCATTTTCTTGAGTAGGGCGAGCACCTGCTCTTCCGTCTCGCTTTCGATGGCTCCGGCTTTTTCATGGTCGACTCGCAAGAGTTGTTGGTTGCGCGCCATGAGCCGCGTTTTCATCGTTGTCGGTCTGTCTTTCAGAGCGAGCAAAGAAATGCTCTCGTGGGATGTCCAGCTTTGAAGTTCGCTCGCAAGCAGACGGCCGTTTTCATCATCCCCCACAACGCCCAAGGCGCCCAACGTGGTGCCTAAGTCGCGTAAATTTTTGAGAACGTTTGCAGCGCCTCCCGGCGTTCTTTGGTGATGATTTGCCAAGAACACCGGCACCGGAGCTTCGGGAGAAATCCGCGTTGCGTCGCCGTAGATATATTCATCCCACATGAGGTCGCCCAAGACCAAGACGCGTGCCGTGGAAAGTTTTTTGAGAATATCCAGTAGCCGCTCTTTCATCGTTTTTTTACTTGGGGCGTGCCGTTGACTTGAGAGAAAGCTCGCGTAGTTGCTTTTCGTCGACCTGCGAGGGCGCGCCCGATAAAAGACACGTTCCCTTTTGAGTTTTTGGGAATGCCATCACATCGCGGATAGACGCACGTTTGAGGCCCAGCATCAAGACTCTGTCGACACCGAACGCCAACCCCCCGTGAGGGGGCGCGCCGAACTCGAGACCCTTGAGCAGAAAGCCAAACCGGCTCTGCGCCTCTTCATCGCTTATTTTCAGAAGACGAAAAATCGCCTGCTGCATCGCAGCGTCGTGGATACGGATACTCCCACCGCCAATTTCAACGCCATTCAAAACAAAGTCATACGCATTCGAGCGCACACCGAGAAGGGCCTTCTGTGTTTCCTCAGACAGGCTCTCGCTTTTTTGTGCATCCAAAACGATGTGTTGATCTTCTGGCACGGGGGCGGTGAAAGGATGGTGGACACTCACGACAGACGCTGAGTCGTAATCCCAGTCGAAGAGAGGAAAGTCGACAACCCAGAGAGCCTTATACGTATCAGGGATGAGTCCCATTTTTTCGCCTAAGCGCAACCGGAGCGCCGAGAGCGTGGCAAAGACCACGTCGGCGCGGTCGCCTGCGAAGAAAATAATGTCGCCAGGTTTTGCGTTGGCAAGGCGTACGAGTTCTTTCTGCGCGGCTTCGGGCAAAAATTTTGTGATGAGCGACTCAAGCCCGTTCTCTGTCACTTTGACCCACGCCAACCCTTTCGCTTTGAAGTCTTGCTTTACCCACTCCGTCAAGTCGTCGATGTCTTTGCGCGAAAGCGATGCGCCACCGGGAACAGAGAGCGCCTTCAGACGGCCCGTTTCAGCGGCCTTGCGGAAAACTTGGAACTCTGTCGTCTGAGCCCACGCGCCCAACTCGATGAGCTGCATTGCAAAGCGCGTGTCGGGTTTATCGTTCCCATAAAGCTCCATCGCGTCGCGGTAGGTTATGCGTTCGGGCCTGTCATCGATTTGAATTCCAAATGCCGTTTTCGCCGCACGTTGAATCATGCGTTCGGTGAGGCGCATCACAATCTCTTTGTCGACGAAGCTCATCTCCAAATCGATTTGCGTAAACTCGGGTTGACGGTCGCGGCGCAAGTCTTCGTCGCGAAAGCAACGCGCAATCTGATAGTATTTTTCTGTTCCGGCAACCATGAGAAGCTGCTTAAAAATTTGTGGCGATTGTGGGAGGGCGTAAAACTCCCCCACATTGAGGCGACTCGGCACTAAGAAATCGCGTGCACCTTCGGGGGTCGACTTATTGAGAATTGGAGTCTCGATTTCCCAAAAACCTTCGCCGTCTAAAAAGTTTCTAACCGAGCGGATAAATTCATGCCGCACGCGCAACGCCTCTTGCATTTCTTTGCGCCGCAAGTCGAGGTAGCGGTATTCCAAACGCAACTCCTCAGACGCCGTGCCCTCGTGTTCGTCTAAAGGGATGGGAGAGGGTTTCGCCTTGTTGAGAAGCGTCAAAGACCGTGCGACAATTTCAATGGCACCGGTTGCGAGTTTTGGATTGACCGCTTGCGGAGCGCGCTTTCTTACTACCCCTTGAATGGCGACAACGTCTTCACCGCGCAGTACGTCGGCTTTCTTAAGAAGCTCCGCGTCAAGAGCCATGTCGAAAACGACTTGAACAACTCCACTGCGGTCGCGCAGGTCGATAAAGAGAACGCCGCCTTGATCCCGGTAGCGAAAAACCCACCCGCAAACGAGAACTTCTTTTTGGTCGTCGCCTAAGTCGATGCTATTGCATTCGCGTCGATGGGAGAAATCCGGCAACGGGTGAGGCGCAGAAGAAGTCATATTGAGTAAGGAAAAACAGGACTTTTAGACAGAGCGTCAACGTTTCTGCTGGGTGACTAGGCGGGAACTCGCGTAAGCTATTTCAAAAAGTGATTTTTTTCGCGTTGATCGGGCGCGATGGCGTAAAAAGCGGCAAGGCGGCGCAAATTCAGGCCCGCCAGGGCCGCCCGCAGACCGAATCGGTACGATTCGCGGAGGAATTTGTGCCGCTTAGCGCTCCGGCAGCGCGGAAAAAATCACACCAGCGAGTTCCCGCCTAGTCACCTGGGGACGCTCTGGGTTCCCGCACAGGCTCCTTTACAACTGCCGGAGCTCCTCGACAATTATAGGTAACACTTGTGCGAAAGGTTTCAGTATCTTGAGCCCCGCCGCGTTCTTGTGCCCGCCGCCGCCGAATTTCTTAGCGAGAGAGGCAACGTCGACAGCGCCGATCGAACGCAGCGAGGCTTTGAACTCGCCCTCCTCGCTTTCAATAAGAACCGCCGCTGCTTTGAGTCCCTGGTGCGCCAAGAGTTGGTTGACTATCCCTTCGGTTCCGCTGTCTCCTAACTCCAAACCTTCGCGGTCTTTTTGATAGACTGCAACATAGACGACTCCGTTCGGTAAAATTTCAGCGCGTGGAAAAAGCCGTGCCACGAGCTTGATGCGGTCTTTGGGATTATTTTCATAAATCGCGCGATAGACGTAATCCGAGTGAATGCCAAGCGAGACGAGATGGCCCCCCATAAGATGCGAGCGCAGCGAAGTTTTGGGATAGCGAAAGTTTCCCGAATCGGCGACAAGTCCCGTGTAAAGCGCTAACGCCACTTTTGCGCTGATGGGTATCTTGAAGTAGTGGTATAAATCCCACACAAGCTCGGCGGTTGCGGCATACGACGGGTCGACACAGTACTCGGGTCTTGCAGGCAGAACGTGGTGATCCATGCTTGCCCATGGTCTTTCGAGCTCTAAAAAGAGCGCGCCCACTTTGTCGCTGCGCTTCGGCTCTGAAGAATCCAAAATAAAAACAAAGCGATCTTTCATCATCTTGCGCGCTTTATCTTCTGTTACCCCGCCCTCGCCTAAATGCGCGATGAGAGATTTCGGAATGAGAGTTTCTAAATGCGCCGGAATTTTTTCGTTGTTGAGAATCTTGACGTCTTTCTTTAGCGCTTTGAGAAGTGCGTAAAATCCGACTTGGCTCCCCAAGCCGTCAGCGTCGGCGCCGACATGCGTTGTCAGCAAAAAGCGTGAGTTCCTGACGATGATGCCGGCAATTTTTCGTAGCGTCGGCGTTGCAGGGCGGTAACTCGGCAAGAGACGCGAAGCTACCGCTTGGCTGATTTTTTGTGTGCCTGGCTCTGCTTTCATTTCTTATTTTTGCTTCGTCGCGGAAACCTTGCCTGCTGCCAGCGCCCCCAAATAAGAAAGGCCCGGCTCTTTCGGGTCGAGAACAGCCTTTGCGTAAAAATCGCGCACATCGACTTTTTCAAGTTTGAGCTGTGCTTGAAAGCTTGCCGCGTCTTGCACGCTGTAATGGAACCCGCGCTGCGTCGAGAGGTCCGAATCAGTCGCCCACGGAAACTTCTCTTTCCAAAAGGAAATTGTGCGCAAGACTACCGACGCATTGTCTGTCGGCAAACTACCGAACGACTTCTTAAAAGAAGGTTTGTAACCGCCAAAGTACTCTTCTGCATTCGAAAAATACATAATTCGCATCGGAACCCCCATCTTGCGCGCAGCCTCGCCTATGCCCAGGACCGTCGTATCGCCGTTGAGATTACCTCTGACTGCACGGATTTTGTTTTCCTGCGCCAGCTTCTTGAGATAGTCGTATTGCTCTTGGTTGTTGAGCCAGTGTGTGTATGGCCTTTTTTTAGCAAGGCGGTCCAAAAAACCAAACGTAATCATGAGGTACGGCGACGCTTTACGGTAACTTTCTTTCGCGAATTTCCTCTCGGCGCCTTCGGGGAATTCCTCGTCGATAATTTTATCGGCGGCCGCCGCCGATAGTTTTTTATCCCACATCGCACGGTGCTCTTCGGGGGTTTTGAGCCGCTTTAGAAACGCAACGTGGATTTTATTGGTCGCGACGACGATGCGCGTAAAATCCATGAGCCAAACGTATTCGCTCTTAGCCCATGCGGCGAGCGTGAAATTTTGGATCGACCCCACTCCGATATACCCGCCGCCGATATTACGGATTGCTGGCTCGAAAATTTCTAAACGGTCTTCGTTCGTGACCGTAGTATCGCCGGTATCCCAAATAGTCGGTTTGAGGTCTTCTTCGGGGGAAGCCCAAAACGCGGCTTGGAGGCGCGCATTTTTTTCTTTGGCCTCTGGGGCTTTGTCCTTACAAGAAAAACTGAGGAGAGCAACAAGGATGAGTAGGCAAATCGAATACAACTTACGCATTTGGCAAAGCCGGACGTTTTGACGGAGCGAACATCCATTTTCTTATACCCTGTGTGCGAGGGTGCGGGGTGACTAGGCTGGAACTCGCGAAAAAATACGAACCGTCTTCTGTCCCATTTGTCGGCGGCCCTACATTGCTGCGGCTGACTGCCTCATTTCAAAGCACATCAGCTTTTTCAAGTTGCTTACGATCGCCATCATCGTCATT
>CAUJII010000167.1 GCA_963205035.1 Spirochaetota bacterium | reverse complement strand
GAATTCAAAAGAGTTACTCCTCAATACATATCTCTATCAGTGTGCACAAGCTAAGGCATGGCGCGAGGCGATAGCCTTTCTTGCGAAATGGCAAGGCGACGGCTCGCTCCCTTCAGAAAGAAGGCGCGATTATTTATATTTGCTCCTGCTGCTTTATCTGCACGAAGAGATGTTTTTGGAAGCATCGCGCCTCTTTCGAGAAATCGATACGGACGACGCAGAGTATAAGGACATGCGTCATCTCAAAGTCTTCATCGATCAAATTGAATTGAAACCTCACGCGGATAATCTAAAACCTTTTGATGCCATCTTCGAAGAGAATTTTTCGGCGCTCGTGAAAGTCGATACGCCGTATACTCTCTCGGGGTTTCGCCGCAATCGCGGCATCTCGCTGAATAAATTTTTTGATATGTCGAGAACCCCGCCCGAGCTGCGCTTAGAATATGGGATTCTCACCGCTCAGAAAAGTGGCGAACTGTTTGTGCAGATGTCGACTGAAGATTTTCAACGCTTCGCATTGTCGGTCATTATGGGGTATGGATATAACGAACCGGTGAAAGAAGCGTCGGGCGAAAGAGATTTGCTTCTCTATTCGACGATTGCTGCGAAGAATAAATCGATACGCGCACTCTTTGCTTTTTACCGCGTTCGTTCCGATTCACATATCAGCGATATTTCGATTCGCAATTTACAGACAAAGATGCACCAGCTCAAGGCGGATAAGACCTACATTGTTTCTCCGGCAGAGTTTACAGAAGGCGCGAACGCTCTCGTCGCGGTCGAGACGTCGATCCAAGCGGTGACGAGCGAGAAGGTGATTAAGTCTCTGCACGACTTCATTAAGACGGCGGCGCGATAAATTTCTAATTACTCACATCGCGGTCAGACCACCGTCGACCACAATCGTCTGCCCTGTGATATAAGACGCCGCGTCAGAGGCGAGCATCAGCGCCGGGGCTGCGATGTCTTCAGGGCGTCCGAGGCGTTTGAGCGGAATCACCTCGAAGAGTTTTTTCATAATCGCTTCGCGTTTTTTAATCATGTCTGTCATGTCGGTGTCGATGAACCCCGGACAAATCGCGTTGACACGAAACCCTGAGTTCGCCCATTCGATAGCGAGAGATTTGGTCATTGCAATAACCGCGCCCTTTGTTCCCGAATAAACCGACGCGAGCGAAGTCCCCACCATGCCTAAGACACTCGCCACGTTGATGATACACCCACCGGCTTTGCGCTGCATTTTGTAATAGCTCTGTGAGCACTCGAAGACTGCGCGAAAATTTGTATCGATAATGCGTGAAATTTCCTCGCTCGAAAGCGCCGATGCGGGAGTGTTAGAAGCGACGCCTGCGTTGTTGATGAGACAGTCTAGAAGTCCATGCTTCTCTTTAATCTCTTGCATGAGGGCGGCCATGCCCGCACTATCGGTGACGCTCAATTCTTTGAGGATTATTTTCTGTGCGTCGGCCCACGCATGAGCGTCCTTCGCGGCACAGCGTCCTGTGCCATAGACAATCCAGCCTGCATCGGCAAACGCAAGAGCCAATCCCTTGCCGATTCCACGCGTTGCGCCCGTGATGAGGACTGTTTTGTGCGTTGCCATGGGGTAAAACGTGCATTGGAAAGGGGAGGTCAATTACGAAAAGCCTTGACCCGACGGAGTAATTTTAGAGCAAACGCAATGCGTATTTTGCAAACAACTTTATTACTCCCACTTGCGCTTCTTGTTTCTTCGCTGAGCGCCGCCCCGATGCAACCTTTCTATAACGAAACGATGAATTTCCGCATCGAATGGAAAGGCATCCGCGCGGGGGATGTCACGCTGCGCAGCCGCACCGAAGGCGCAAACCACATCACAATCAACGCACGCGTCAACTCGTTACCCGTCATGCATCGTATCTACTACGTCCAAGGCTCGTTTGCGGCAAAATGGAATTTTGCAAACAGAACGCCTGTCATTGCGTTTGAAGAGGCATACCAAGGCGATACTTACCAAAGACGCAAATACCGTTTTTCGGGTAGAAACGTTAAGGTCGAAAAACTGGAGAAGACGTTCCACGAGTTGAGCTATCCGCATAGCGAGCCGCCGAAGTCGCAGTCGAATGAAACCTACGACGTGAGCAGCAGCGGGGGGTATCAAGACTTATTAGGCGCATTCTATTATGTGCGCAGCACGGGGCGCGTTCCCAAGGTGGGCGAGGTGTTGCGCGTACCGGTTCTGCCTGCGGGTTCGAGACGCACTCTCATTCTGAAAGTTCTCGCGCGCAAAAAAATGGATGTTCCTTTTTTTGGGCAGCGCGAGATTATTCATGTGAAGTCGGCCTTAGCTGCCGAGGGCAAAGGCAAAAAAAATGATGGTAATTTATTTTTTAATACAAAGTCTCAAATCGATATGTGGATTACAGCCGACCAAGACTTCGTGCCTGTCAAAATTTGGACAACCGTGCCTTACTTGGGGACTGCGTATATTCTTTTGGAAAATTATTCGCAACCCTAACGGAGGGTGGGCTGAGTCATGAAGCGCGAAAGTCGCGAACTCGTTTATTCGACCGAATATGACCTTTCGGAATATAAGCACGTCTTGACGGCGAATAAATACCGCCAGCTTTATGATACGCTCAAGTTTGAAAAATGGCATTGGAACGAGCCAAGCTCCGCGTCCCGAGAGACGCTTTCACTCGTTCACACAGAAGAATACCTGAACGATTTCTTGAACGCCAAGGTGACCGACCAGACGCAACGCGCAGAGGTCCCGATCGATAACCGTATTGTGCAGGCCGCGATGACGGCAACGCAAGGCACGATTCTTGCGGCAGAGCTTGCGCTCAAACACGGCGTCGCCTCGAATCTCAGTGGAGGTTTTCACCATGCGTTTGCCGACCATGCAGAGGGTTTTTGTTTCTTGAACGATACCGCGATAGCAATCCGTTATTTGCGCAAGAAAGCACCGAATCTCAAAGTGCTCGTTGTCGACTTAGACGTTCACCAAGGCAACGGCACGGCATACATCTTGCGTAGCGACAAGAAGTCCTTCACGTTCTCGATGCACGAAAAAGATAATTACCCCAAAAAAGAAAAGGGGAGCTTCGACGTCGAACTCGCATCGCATTTGGGTGATACGGAATACTTGAAAATTCTCGATAAGAGTTTAGAGACGGTCAAAAAGAAGTTTCTTCCCGAACTTATTTTTTTTATAGCCGGTGTAGACGTTTACAAAGACGACGCCTTGGGTGGGTTGGGCTTGACATTCGATGGGATTGCCGAACGCGATAGACGAGTGCGTGCGTTCCTGCCGGATGTTCCGATTGCAGTTCTGCCTGCGGGCGGGTATGCGCGTAAGATCCAAGACACAGTCGCGTTGCATGCGCAGACTATTCGTATATTGCACGGCAGTCTGCGTTAAGACGAGGAGGGGCCATGGCGGGTAAACGGTTCGACTTCCATGATTTGGAAGAGCTCGACTTTACAGAAGATTTGCCGGCGGCGGCTCATCTCAATGCTCGAAACTTATTTCTTCGGACGTTCACACACGATGCGCTTTGGCAGGCATTAGAAAACGCGGGAATTATTTCAGCGCTTAGCGAGCGTGGGTATAAAAATATAAAACTCGAAACCGAATTCTTGACGGACCGCGACCACCGTTTTTATCTTCTCTACAACACAGAAAAAATTTTGCACATGCGCTTGAGGCTGTCCCATTTCAAGCTACACCGCCATCCGCTCATGCCGGCGACGAAAATGCTCTTTATCGATTGGCTCCAGTCGCGGCATGTCTTGCGCGCACAAAATAAAACGGGAGGCAGAGATTGGCAAGCGTCGCTTTTTCCCGGACAAGACGTGCCAGGGCTTGGCATCTTCAGCCGCATCGAACATTTTCTGCGTGACTTGGTGGTGGCGACCAACGCTGTGGGAGGGTTCAATATCCCGGAGTATTTTCACGATGCGCTGCTTTTTCACCGTGCTTTTAAGTTTTATGATCCTGCGCGCGAGGCTTTTTTTCGAGCGCTCTTGCGCGACTTGCGTCCTTTTGGTGCGCGAGAAATTTCGCGGGCTCTAAGCGAGGGACGCATCTTGGACGCTTCAAACCAAGCGATGGAGTGGCATGGAAGTGAGATGCTCATCTTCACGCACAAGCCCTATGACGAGACTGTTTTTGACAGGCGTTACCACCACGAGGTTGAGAAAAAAATGCGTGAATGGAAATTTCGTTTGAGAATCGAAATCTAAGCCTCGTTCCAATCGCGCATCATGAGAAGGCTAATTTTGTTCTCATAGAAAGCTCGCCCTACGATTGCACCGAAGATGTCGAGGCTCGAAAGCTCTGCGAGGTCTGCCATCGAGCTGACTCCCCCTGACGCCGTTATTCTCACCTGTGGAAACTTTTTCGCAAGCTCCGCATAAAGCGCTGTATCCGGCCCTTCGAGCATGCCGTCTTTTTTGATTTGTGTTACCAGAAAGTTGGTAATTCCCACAGAGATCATTTCTTCGATGAGGCTTGAAACGCTGTACCCCGAGTCTTTGAGCCAACCCGAATGCTTGACTGCGTCGCCCCACGCATCGACCGTTAAGAGCGTCGAGGTCTTGTAACGCTCGAGGATTTTTTCAAACTCGCTGCGGTCGACGAAGGGGAGCGAGCCTACCATCACAAAATCTTTCTCTAACTCGAAGCCGTGCTCAAAATAAAAATCAAAGTCGGTTAGAGTGCGAATTCCGCCGCCGACTTCACATGCGATGTTGACGCTGCGGCGAATATCTGCGAAGAGCTTGCCCTCGCAAAGCCTGCCTTCTTTAGAGCCCTTGAGGTCGACGAGGTGAAGTCTGTCGATGCCGGTGTCTGCAAAACGCCACGCTAAATCGATGGGGTTGTCGTGGTAGACCTTTACCTGATTGTAATCGCCTTGCGTTAAGCGGACAACTTTGCCGTCCAAAATGTCGAGTGCGGGAATAAGCTTCATAGTGTGTCTAAAAAGTTTTGCAAGAGTTTAAGCCCTGCCTTGTGCGATTTTTCAGGGTGAAACTGCACAGCGAAGAGGTTCTCGTGTTCGATAACCGAAGTGAAGCATTGCCCATAGTTAGCAGTCGCCGTCGCGTACGGATGCCTCGCTCTATGCGCATAACTATGCACGTAGTAGAACATCGTTTGCGGAGCCAGGCCGCGGCAAAGCCGACTGTCTTTTTCGATGTCGGTCGTCGTCCAGCCGATGTGTGGAATCGTCGGCGCGTCCGGGCCTTTCTCAAGCCGCGTAACGCACCCCTTCAAAAAACCTAACCCCGTTGCGTTTGAGAACTCCGTCGAATTTTCAAAGAAAAGCTGAAAGCCGATGCAGACGCCGAAAATAATTTTTTGCTTTGCATGCGCTTCATTCAAAAGCTCGTCGAAACGGCGCTCTTTGATTTCGTCCATCGCGCGCTTAAACGCTCCGTCGCCGGGGAGTAGCAGCACGTCTGCGTTTTGAATTTCGTGTGTGTCGCTTGTTACAGAAACACTTTGCCCCAAATGCTCGAACGCTTTTTGAAGCGAGCGGATATTCCCCATCTCGAAATTTAAGAGTGCAATGCGCGGCATGGTTGACAGAAACTCTCTAAAGCGTTCCTTTCGTTGAAGGGATTTCATTCGCACGCCGTGTGTCGATCGCGACAGCCTGTCTCAGCGCAAACCCCAACGCCTTAAAAATCGACTCGTGGATGTGGTGGCGGTTCTCGCCGTAGTGAACTTGAACGTGCAAATTCATCGCTGCGTGGATTGAGAGTTTGTGTAAAAATTCAAGAGTGAGCTCCGAGTCGTAGATACCAAACTTGCCCATCGCCTTTAGACTTTCGCCTCGGTACACGAAGTAGGGTCGTCCCGAAAGGTCGACGGTAACTGTTGTCAGGGTTTCATCCATCGGTAGGGTGAACGAGCCATAGCGAAAAATTCCTGTCTTGGTGCCCAACGCCTGATTAAGCGCTTGACCGAAAACAATGCCCATGTCTTCGACTGAATGGTGGCAGTCGATTTCAATGTCACCCTTGAGGTTTAAGGATAGATCAAACATCGAGTATTTGACGGTATGGGAGAGCATGTGCGCAAAAAAGGGTATGGGATTTTCGCCCGCCATCTGCGCATGCCCGTCTAAGTTTAACGTGAGTGCGATTTGCGTCTCGTTCGTTTGGCGTTCTATTGTTGCGATCCGTTCCACTACAAGGGAGTCTTTTCGTTCAAAAATACGCCGTCAAACGGGATTCACCTTGACTTAGGATAAAATTTCAGAAAAACGGCCCATGCGGGGCGTAATAGTTACTCTCTTTCTATTGGGGCTCTGTTTTTCCATAGCTACGGCCGATGGAAACACGCAAATTATGAATTTTGCGCAGGCCAAGAAGTACGTATTTGAGATCGCCTCCCCCGAGAACCGTACATTTTATTGCAACTGCCGCTTTGAAGATAAAAATACTCTCGACTTGGAAAGCTGCGGGTATGTGCCTCTAAACGATAATGCCCGTGCGCGCCGCGTCGAAGTCGAGCACATCGTGCCCGCTGAAAACTTCGGACGCAGCTTTGTCGAATGGCGCGAGGGGCATGCGGATTGCGTGCGCTCCAACGGGGTTTCATACAAAGGCCGCCGCTGCGCAGGAAAAGTAAACGAAACTTACCGCCGAATGGAGGCCGATCTTTACAATTTGACCCCTGCCGTGGGAGAGCTCAACGCGCGGCGGAGTAACTATCGTTTTGGTATCATCGAAGGAGAAGAAAGGCGTTTTGGTGCCTGCGATTTTGAAGTCGAAGGCCGCGTTGTCGAACCGCGCCCTGAAATTCGGGGAGATATTGCGCGCGTCTATTTCTACATGGATAAAGCTTATCCGGGCCATGGCGTATTGGGTGACAAGTCGCGTAAGCTATTTGAGGCATGGGCCGCAGAAGACGGCGTCGATGCCGCAGAGTGCGAACGCGCCCGCCGCATCGAACGCGTCCAGGGCAACGCAAACCCGTTTGTTAAAGAGTCGTGCGCCACTACCGAGCCGCAGAAAGAAGAAGAGGAGTAACTATGCAAGACCTACCATATCGTCCTAATGTGGGCATTGTGCTCTTTAACCACCAAGGTTTGACGCTGGTGGGCGAACGGCTCGACAATAAGGGTTCGTGGCAATACCCGCAGGGGGGGGTAGATGCTGGCGAAGACGAAGACGCCGCCGCTTGCCGCGAACTCCATGAAGAAGTGGGAATTACCCTGGTTCTCGAAAATAGTCGCAGAATAGTTAGTCGCTCCCACGAGAGGCCTGAACCAACCGCCGAGATTGTCTACCGACTGCCCGAGCTCTTAGATTATGACTTCGCGCCGACACTCCATGTGCCGGGGTTGACCGACCGTTACCGGGGGCAGAGACAGCGTTGGTATCTCGCTTATTGGGATCATGGCACCCGCGACGCGGATCTACACACGCACACGCAGGAGTTTGGACGTGTGGCATTCCTACCGATGGATGAGGTTGCGCGCCAAATCGTTTCGTTTAAGAAGGCAATTTACGCGAAACTTGCGGAAGAGTTCGCTCCGCGTATTGACGCGTTTTTGCAACCCTTGCGTGAGATGACCTAACGAGCTCGTAAAAATCGCATTTTTTTGGAATAGTTACTCCAAAATCGCACTTTTTTTCTGAAAAGTGAGAAAAAAACACTCTTTTTGGGTATTTAATATATAGAGGGGGAGTAATCCCACAAGTGGTATCGATCCCCCCAAGGAGAAAACATGAAAGAAAAACAGTTAGTCACGAGCGTGAGCCTACCCGAGGCCGAAGCCGGGTTGTGGCGGGCAAACCGGGCCGAAATCATGCAGTTTTCGGAGAGATATTTGCGAATCAAAATGCGAAACAAAATTCGCCGGGCGGTGACGCGGAAGTATAATCGGGCGGAGGAAGAATTCGAGATTGTGACGACGCGGTTTGCGCCGACGGAGTATGATACGTTGCACTTTGTGGCGCATGGGCCACGGATGGCCCGAGCTGGCGACCGGCATGGATGCCGTCTTTGTCGCCGCAGCACTGAGGGTGAGTGTGTCGCTCTTGATCTTTGGACTCATCCTGTTGTGGAAAAAGCCGTCGAGACGAGCCATCCGCCGCTTCTTTTCGATTAACTATTCGACAGATTCAGAAGGATGGGATTCCTCCGCCGGATTTTTGGAGGAAAGCATCACTTTCTGGGCGGTAGAAACCCCAGGCGATCCGCCACCTGTGCTTTTGGCGCAACCCTAACACCCCGCCGCGAGTCATTTCCGGCAAGGAGCCTGTGCGGGAACTCGTACCAGCGAGTTCCCGCACAGGCTCCAATTCTCGCCCAAACTGAGCCCAGTTTATTTTTGGCACGGTCAACACACCGTGTACCATATTACAATGGAGAACTCTCTTACATGCGCCCTATTTATACCATACCGAGCTATTTCTTCCCGCATGCGCTGTTTATCGCTGTGTTTCTTGTGTTTTCGCCGACGGTTCATTTGTTCGCGCAAGATTCCGAGAGCTTTTTCGACGACGAGCTTCCCGAAGAAAAGGTGGATTCGAGCGACCTAAAATCGGCGCCTATCGAGATTAACGATGAAGCGGACGCGGCACGCAAAAAGGCACTCAGAAGAACCGACGAGAAGGGTCAGGTGATTCCTGAGAAGACTGTAAAGAAGAAAGACGACGGGCCGATTGATCAGGTGGCGCCGATGGCGTCGCGCCCGACCGAGAGTATTCTCGACAATTCGCGCTTTTCGCTGGCGGGCACATATTTCATGAATACGGGCCGTGGAGTGGCGAAGTTGCCGGCAGGTTGGGGCGTGGTGTTGGGGTATGACGGAGATGAGGCGCATGGAAAAGGGTTTGACCTGCGCTATGAGGTGGGATATTTGAACATCACCAAAGCAACCGATCAGATTACGGGGTTTTATGGCGAAATGGGGTTTTCGTGGATTTACCGTATTCCGAAGATGCCCTTACAGTTAGTCACATCGATTTTGCCGGGTATTGGTTATTACAATTTTAAGGATGCCAACGGCAGCGCGAATGCCATCAAATTTACGGCGCACGCGGCTTTGGGCATCGAGTTCCCGTTCTTATCGAAAAAGCTCGACCGCACCGATGAAATTATTCCTTTTATGCAAATACGAGGTGGAGTGATTTACGATAACGTATTGCCCATTGTGGATTATGGAGTCTATGCAGGGCTCGCGTACAAGTTTGGGCAGGTTATTTTCAAATATTGAGGCAGTTATGAAAGCGACAACAACAAAAATACGAAAACTTTTACTCTTGGCAATAGCCGTCGTGTTTGTCCTTGCGGCCTGTGCACGAAAGAAGAAATCCGACGATTTTCAGGCATTCGGGGGAATTCCTTACAACGCGGTTCCGAAGGCTATCTTGAATGGTTTGGGACTCAAAATTGCCGTGGCCTCGATTGACGTCAATTTTGACGGCAAAGCGGATGGTCTGTACATCTGCCGCACGGGTGCTATCAACAAATATACCGTGGGGGCGGGCGGCTCGGGGTACACGAATTCGCCTGCTGTGACAATCGCTCCTTCGGGGGGAACCTGTGGTACTGCTCCAACGGGATTGGCAGTCGTGGCCAACGGCAAGGTCGAGCGAGTAGTTATTACAAACGGCGGTGTGGGTTGCAATACCAACCGGTTTAATATTACCATTGCCGCCCCTGGTGCAGGGGTGCAGGCAGTGGGTCAGGTTGCCTCCGCCGAACGCGGCATGCTCACACGCATCGACATGGTGACGAAGGGTTCAGGCTATGACGCACCAACGGTAACGGTCGGCACCGACGGCGGCGGTTCGGGTGCGACGGCGGGCGTCAACGTGGTGGCTGGTGCTGTTGCCGGCATCTATCCATTGGCGATTGGCGACGGGCTCTACACGACCCCTCCCACAATTACGCTCTCTGGCGACACGGGTACGGGTGCGTCTGCTTCGGTAGCCGTTCCCGACCTTGTCGTTTCCGAGCTTGACGCAGATGGCAACTGTTCTGTGGTTTATGACCCCACGAATGCGGATAAAGACAAGCGGTATGTCCCACAGATGATGTTCACTTGGCCTGTAACGCCGACAACGGGTCTCGACACCAGCGGGGATGGCAACGCCGACTATTACCTCTATGTTGAAGAAGACGGCACGACGCGCGTCATGACGAATGCGGACGGTTCAGGCTCGGCAGTTAAGCTCATTGTGAAAAACCCGCAAGTCGCGCAAACGACCGACACCATGTACGATGAATTGAACTATGGCCAAGTGATTGGTTTCGACGTATTAAACAACAACACGATTGCAAATAATGTGTTGGGAAAAATTGCGCTCGATAGGTTCGATGGAACGTTTATCGACAAGGGAAATCCCTCGGCGATTGTATCTCCCATACGCGACCAGGAGCATTACCCCGACACGATGGACGTGAACGTTCTTTGCGGAGACAAAGTTTCGTGCAACACGATTGCATATAGCTTGAGTAGCGACGGGTCGTTCACCGACCCCGCGATTTCAAGCCCTATCGATATGTTCAGCAACGTCAACCTCGATGCGACACGCGTTGATATTACCGGTTCAAAACACGCCATAGTGCCTGGCGCGAGCGGCACTATTTCTTTCAAACTCTTGCCCGAAGGGACATACACATTAAAGTGGATTGCACGCGACGCGGCGGGTAGGCTTTCGTGTTCCACGGGCCCCGGTCCTTGCTTAGAGAGTATCCAATTTACGATCGGCCGCAAACCCGACTTGGTTTTGCGCGGGGTGACGGGACGCTACGCTTCAGCAACGACGTTGCCTGTGACAAATGGAGAAATCGAGTGGTCTGTCGATACAGGCGATGTATCAAAGAAATTTCGTTATATAGTTTTGGCGAATGGTTCGTGTATCGGCTATCCCCGTTCGTCTTATTTAACTCCACCGCCCAGCGTTCTGACTTCGGGTGGGCCGCTTTCCTCAGGCAACGTGACAACGCCAATCCCCGCAGGCGGCTCGGGCATGGATTTCACCTCTGCGACCGATGGTATTAACTACATCTCTATTTGCGCCATTTCCTGTTCGGGCACTTGTTCGACACTCGCCGATTTAGGCGTGTGGGGTGAACTTTTTGAAACGATTATCCGCGACGACAACGCGCCGACGGTAACCGCAGCACCTTCGAGCGGAATTTTTGGCCGTCCACAGCGCGTTCTTCTTTCCGGGGGGCTCACCGTCGGTGGAACTCCCATCAACGGGACACTGCAGTCGAGTGAAATTTGTTTTACTTGGGGTGCAGACGCAGCGGGCAACCCCAAAAAGGCGACGATGCCGGTCGATCCTACGGCGGCGTGCACACCCGCGAACAACGTGGTGAAGGCTGTGGGCAGCGAAACTTTTGTCAACGTGGGGTGTGCCGACCGCTTAACAGTCACAGACCCGTCGGCAGACCTGGCCGGTTGCAACATGGATCCGGGTATCTATTATATTAAGTACATAACAAAAGATGCTGCGGGTAACGTCAGCCCGGTGGGCATTCAGTCATACGCTGTGGGAGTAAACCCGGTACTCACGACTTTAACTCCGCCGGCGAAGCATCTTTGGACAACGACGAATAATTGGGGAAACACCAGTACGAATACAGCCGCCCGCGCCACAACGACGTGGCAGTGGCAAACCGACTTCCCGGGCACTTACCAGGTGCGCATTAACGATGCGACCTTGGGTTGTACGGGAGGAACACTTTCTTCACACATATCGGGAACAGGATCGGCAGCGGCTCTGACACCGGTCACGGTGACACTCGACGCGGTGGCAAACTCCGCCGCCTTTTTGACAACGGGTATCAACACGGTAAAAATTTGCCTCCTGCCTACGGGGGGTGACACGTACACGAGTATCTCAATGCCCATCTGGCGCGTTCAACCGTCTGACATCAACGCCGTTTACGCGAAGGTCAACCACGACGAAGGGGATACAGTAACTTTTGATATTGACGCCGATTTGTTTCAGCCGATTGGAGCGATTAAGTCGCTTACTTTCTCGTGCCTTGGGGGTTCGACGGGCCCCGACTCGAATAACGGGTGTGTCTTACCCGTGGGTGTGGGAGCTCCGAATGCGCAAGGGGTCTACACAACGTACCAGGTCAAGCCACCTGAAACGAACCATGTCACGACATTAGCGTACGACCTCTCTGTGACTCTCTGCGATATTACCGGTTGTTCGGGCCCGGCCATTCCCCCGACCTTTAATACGAACACCAATGGTGGCACATCGACGGTGAAACTTTTCATCTTGAGAGATAAGACCGCAGGCAATTCCGTTTTTGTCGACGCCGGTGGCGGCAACGACGGTTGGAGCGGTGTCAACCGCACGAATAACCCCGCAGGCACAGGGCCCAAGAAGAGCCTATCGGGTGCTATGGCCGTTGCGGGCGGTGGCAAAGCGCTCTATGTGATGGCGGGTAACTATTGCGCAAGTGGCATTCCTGCATGCCTCACGACGACCGGCACGTTAGCTGTGCCGTCGAATACAAGCGTCTATGGCGGTTTCACGAGCGCATGGCTCAGGCCCGATGTGGCACTCAACCGTGCCAATATTACGGCGGGTACGTATAACTCGGTCGACAGCATTGGCATATCATTGGGCGCGGTCAATACGCCGGTCTTTATCGAGGGGCTGAATTTAACGACGCAGCGTGCAACGCCCGATTTAACCGGTGGCTATAATACCGTAGGACTTCGTGCAACTTCGGGCACATCGACCCTCACGCTTTACAAGAACAACATCGTCTCGCAAGGGTACAATGCAGGTTCGGGTCCCTCTCCTGGAGGCTCTTATGGAGTACTCATTTCAGGAGTCAACACAGTAAAACTCGACACGAACACAATTACCGCGGGCGGCGGCTCGCATGGCTTGGCGGGTGGCGCGGGCGGCGCGACGGGTGGCACCGGTGGGCCCGGTGGGCCCGGTGCAAGTGGTGTCGAGGGGTGCGTATTCTGTGCAAATGATAGCAAATGGAATGCCCCAGGAGGCGGAGGCGGCTCAGGGGCGGCGCCTGGAAATGCCAATAGAGGCGGTGCGGGTGGCCAAGGTGGGCACCAAGATACGCACCAAGATGGCTGGGATGGCGAGACAGCACCGTCGGGCGGCGGTGGTGGCGGAACTCGAGGCACAGCGAGCTGTAACGGACATGCGGGGGGAGGTGGTACTGGCGCAAACGGTGCACCGGGCACGAATGGCGGCGCTCCGGGCAATGCAATCGGTCAAATTGCCGGCGGTTTTATTAAAGCCTTCCAAGGTTCGAGTGGCACCGATGCCACGATGGGTTTGGGCGGCGGCGGCGGCGGTGGCGGGGCCAGTGCCGACTGTAACATGAATGACGGTGGCGGCGGCGGCGGTGGCGGCGGTGGCGGCGGAGACAAAGGCACCGGCGGCGAAGGCGGCTGGGGCGGCGGCCCGTCTGTCGGCGTTTTCCTAAATAGCGTCTCGAATATAACGCTGACCTCGAACTCAATCACGCGCGCAGCAGGCGGCAATGCGGGTAACGGCAAAGCGGGCGGCAGTGGCGGCAGCCCTGGTGGGCCCGGTGCCCCGGGCGATGGGCCAGACGACGGCGGCAACGGCGGCTGGGGCGGCTGGGGTGGCGGCGGCGGTAAAGGCGGTGACGGTTCGGGCGGCAACGGCGGGCAATCGTTTGGCATTGCCATCTACCCCAATATTTCTCCCACATGCTCGGGGAATAGTTACTCGGGCGGCGGCGGCGGTTCCGGCGGGTCTATTTTAGGCGTTTCGGGGCCGAATAATAATTGTTTCCGCTATACATCCCCGACAGCAGGAGCGGCATGCGGTTGCTGAGAAAAATTACTTTTCTTCGCGGGTTTGTAATAGTTATTACATTCGGGGCACTTGGTGCGCTGTCTGCACAGGGTAAAATCAAGCTCAAACGACCGGGTGCAGCAACGCCTGCCGCGTCCGCAACGGCAGCCCCCGAACCCGAAGGCGAGTATTCGACCTCGCGGGGGCCCGAATCGCGCAAGCGGACGCTCTACTTGGGCCCATACTTGGGCTTTAACGTCGGCGGTGTTGCGCAGGGCTTTCAAAGCTCACCCAACGCCGATGGCTGGGACATCCGCGCAACGCTCGGACTGCGCAGCGAACTCTACTTTAAGCGTATCTATGGAATCGTGCTCGACTTGGGCTATGAGCAGAGTGAAGCGTTTCTTACAGAACTTCCGCTCGCGAATTATGCCGGGCAGGCGAAGCTGCGCACCGACTTCATTGTCATGCGCAGTATGTTCTCTTATCGTTACTCGCTCGCAAAAGTCTTTAGCAAGATAAAATTCATGCGGCCTATCGCAAGCTCGCTCAAGACATTTGCAGGCAACTTGCAAGCGGGTTTCTTTGCTAAAACGCCACTTTCGGCACAGCTCGAAATGCTGGGCGGCAACGTGGGAGATCCCAACGACCCGCTCTATGATGTCAAAAGCTTCACGCGGCCTGTCTCGGGCGGGCTCATGGCAGGGTTGGGCTTTGAGCTCCGCTTGGGAGAGTGGATTTTTTTCTTTGAAGGGCAATACTACCGAGGTCTCTTGGATTCGTATAAACCCATTGAGAGCCGCTATTTTATTACCGATAAGATGACCGAGCACGGCATCTATTTTAGCTCGGGGTTCAAAACGGGGATTTATGGATTCTAAAACGACACAATATCTCAGACGCAGTTTTCTCTTCTTTATTTTACTTGTGACGCCGCTTCTGGCGATGAACTGCTTTAACTCCGACAAGGCGCTTCCGGGGCTTTATGGCACGGGTGAGCTTTTTGGCAAAGTCGTCGGCCCCGATGGTGCGGGCATCGCTTCGGTCACCATCACCACGACGCACCAAGGGAATGTATTAACTACTACGTCTTCGTCATCGGGTCGGTTCAGTTTCACGCTCCCCGATGTGAAACGCGGTGTGGGCTATAACGTGAATTTCGCAAAAACCAATTTCGAGACGGCGAACCACGCTGCGGTTGTGAGCTTGCCGAACCTCAAGGTCGATATGGGTAATGTCGTCATTTACGTTACAGGCGGCTCGGCGACTTTCGCTGAACGCACAATTTTTGGTCAAATCACCGGCAACTTCAGCCACCGAGGATTGGCGGGAGTAAACGTCTACACAACCGATACGGCGGGGCATTTTGTTACGGCGGTAACCGATGCCAACGGCGAATTTGTGCTGCGCAGTTTTTATTTTGCTGAAGGCAGTTCGTTTGCTCTGACGGCTGAGTTAGCGGGCTACATCGACCGTACCGACATCACGGCGTATATCGGTATCAATTCGCTCCAGAACCGCATCGACAACAACCCCATCGCCATCTATAACCTCTTTGGTCGCATCACAGCCTATGTGACAGAAGACAGCTTGGGCACTGTGCTTAACGGCGTTTCCGTAAAGCTCAAGAACAGCAATAACCAAGACTTGACTTGTACAACGAATGGCCCCTACAACGCGCGGCCGCTCCAAGCGGGCGAGTACTGCCCCGATATGAAGGGACTCCTGTCGCCCATCACGAACATTATGGATGACAATGCAGGTGGGGCCCGCATTGAAAACGACTTCCTCTTTGTTGGCAAGCGCTACGATATTACGATTAGTAAGACATCTGCCAACTGCACGGCGCGTGTCAACGCCACGACAGACTGCTTCAAGACGGTTCAAACCTACGCGAATGTAACTTCAGCCGCAGGCGATAACCCTGTCTCGGGTCAAAAAGTCCCTCTTTATTGGGATTCATGGATTCACGGCCTTATCTCTCCCGCAGGATCGGGAGCCACTGTGAAACTCTACGACTCGAGCAATACGTTCCTTACGCAAACAACCACCGACGGCACAGGACGATTTGTTTTAGATAACCCGTCGATCAAGCGAGCAGGCGTGTATAAAATTACAGTCGAACGTTCGGGCTATTCCTCCAGACTCATCGGTAGCGGTGACGTTCCCGTAACGGTGACCATCGCTGGCGCAAACAACGCAGGCACGATTGTCTTAACCCCGCTGCCGCCGCCTACACACTGCGTGCGCGGCACCGTGCGCGACTATTGGAGCACGATGCCTATTCCTGGTGCGACCGTTGCCATCTTTGATGCCTCCAATGGTTGGCGCACTGCCATTACAGACAACTTGGGCGAATTCAATATCGGCGGCAATTTTAGTGACACGACCGTCGACAAATATAAACTCCAAATCGCCAAGCCGCCAGGGTACACAGGCGAAACCGAAGTCGCCAAACAAGTTCTTTATTTCACGCATAGCGGTGTTGCAGCGTGTCCGGGCTCTCCTTTTGATCTCGACTCTGCTGCCGTGGGTGCTTGCGGTGCCTCGGGGGTAGGCCCCACGGGTGGTGCCAGCTGCTCGAGCCAGCTCGTCCTTTACCCTGTCGGTGTCTTTGCGGCCATCAACGGCACACAAACTTTTTTTACGCAACAAATTAAGCAAACCTATGAGCGCTTCTTGACCGATAAAAACGGCCTGACGATTTCTGCGCGTAATGGAC
>CAUJII010000166.1 GCA_963205035.1 Spirochaetota bacterium | reverse complement strand
ATAGCCGCGTCGGCACAATCCAGAAATCCTTTAGCATTTTTTCTGAAAAATAAAAAAAAGTGACTCACTTTTTTTCCCATTTGGTCTCAGGTAATTCACTCATTCGCCGACACTAAGGATAAGACTGGGCGTCCAAAGCAGAAACTGCTGCGGCAGAAAGACATGAGGTTTTTCTGAAGTCCAGGAAAAGACGTTTCACGGAGGAAACAGATGATTATCAACCACAATATGTCTGCGATCAACACGCACCGCGTGTTGAAATTTCAGAACTGGAATCTGGATAAAGACATGGAAAAGCTTTCGAGCGGCATGCGGATTAACCGCGGCGGCGACGACGCTTCCGGTCTCGCAGTATCTGAAAAGATGCGCACACAGGTTAACGGTCTGCGCCGCGCGGAGCAAAATACCGAAGACGGTATGAGCTTCATCCAAACGACTGAAGGTTACTTGCAAGAAACAGGCGAGCTCGTGCAACGTATACGCGTTCTCGCAGTGCAAGCCGCCAACGGTATCTACACCGACGAAGACCGCCAGCAGATCCAAGTAGAGATTTCAGAACTCATCGACGAAATCGATCGTATCGCTTCGCAAGCCGAGTTCAACAAAATGAAACTCTTGACAGGTTCGTTTGCGCGCCTCAACCCCACTGCTTCTATGTGGTTCCACATGGGCGCAAACATGCACCAACGCGAGCGCGTGTTCATCGAAACGATGACATCGGCTGCGTTGAAACTGAGAAACCCGACGGTGCTGACGTTCATTTCGATTTCAACACCGGGCAAGGCAAACTCTGTTATTGGTTTGTCTGATGAAGCACTCCGCATCATCAGCAAGCAACGTGCGGACTTGGGAGCTTATTACAACCGTCTCGAGCATGCGGCAAAAGGCCTCATGAACGCATACGAGAACATCCAAGCTTCTGAAAGCCGCATCCGCGATACAGACATGGCAGAAACTATGTCGAGCTACACACGTTACCAAATCCTCACGCAGGCTGGTACCGCGATGCTCGCACAGGCAAACCAACGTCCGCAAAGCGTGTTGCAACTGTTGCGTTAAGCACTCTCCCAACTCGGCTAACGCCGAGTTGGGCCCTTCGGTTTACGGCAATGACGACATCCTGTCGGCCGTAAACCTGAGGGCATCTGTGCCCTTCGGTCGTCAGCTAAGACAACATCCGTGTTGGCTGCCGACCTGAGGGCATCCGTGCACTTCGGTCGTCAGCTAAGACAACATCCGTGTTGGCTGCCGACCCGAGGGCATCCGTGCCCTTCGCCGTACCACTCTGATCCCTCACCATTTATCACAAAATGGTGGGGGATTTTTTTGTTGACGCAAGCTCGGGCCGAGAAAAAAAACACCATGAAACGACCCCTCAGAGCCCTACTGGCCGTGTTCGTGCTTTCCCTTTTTCTGGGATGTAATAACTATCACATTCTCGATAAACTGGAGAACCCAGGCGGGGTGGGCAAGGGGATGCCACCTACCACTCCTTGTACGACTTGTTTTATTTTCGTAACAAACACTACATCTAAAGGCAACTTAGGCGGCATCGCCGGTGCCGACTCGAAGTGTATGGCCGATGGCGCACGCCCTAATAATAGCGTCTACAAAGCGCTTTTAAGCGACGGCAGTTCGCGCATGGCTTGTTCGGAAAGCGACTGCACTGCCGACAATACCGGTCAAAGTGACTGGGTTATAAAGCCCATGACGCAATATATTAATGCCAACGGGCAAAATGTTTTCTACTCCAACGGCTATGCGACGTATGATTTTGCAGTTTCTTTTACGAACCCGGTTGTTGCGACTCTTTATTACGTTTGGACGGGGCTTAACGCATCGTGGGGTAGCAGCGGTTCAAATTGTACAGCATGGACAGATGACAGTACGGGTAATTTTGGCGAGTACGGCACAAGTAATGACGTTAACAGTACCTTTTTATTTACATCGCCCACAGACTACTGCGGTGGGTCACGCCACCTTTACTGTGTAGAGCAGTAGCCCTCTTATGTGCCGCAATACGTCCGGTAGGGCTTGGTCCCGGGTGCGGGCGGTTCGCGAAAGTGCCGGTTTTTCTCTGTTGCCTCGAAAGGCCTGCCGAGAGCGTCCAAAAGCGCTTGCAACCGCACCCCCAGTCTGCGCTCCAGCTATGGAAATCCATAGCTATTGGGAGCGCAGCTCCTGCCGTTTTAGCTATGGAAATCCATAGCTGGCTCAAAAACAATGACAAATATGTCAGATATTGAACAAAAAATTTAAAAATGTCAGTTTACACGCTGTGCATAGTTAGTCGCATTGCGTATGCCTAGTAACTTGCTCGAGGTCTATCCGCAGGTTTTCAAGCGGTCGGTCGAACGCTCGGATCCGCTGCTTTATGCCAAGACAACCCCCGAGAACGTCTACCAAGCCGCGCTTAAGCAAAACCGCCCACTGTTTCGCTACATCATGCGCGACCTCATGCTCCCTGGTTCCGGGGTTTTGGGGTATGAAAACCTGCGCACCTTGCACGAGCGCGTCTCGCAGGGTCAATCCGCCCTCATCTTGAGCGCACACTTTTCAAATTTCGACGTACCCGCACTTTACTATCTTTTGAACCGCCATGGAGAAGAAGGCCGGCGCATTTTTGAAAGCATCGTCTTTATTGCAGGCCGCAAGCTCACCGAGGGTTCACGCGAGGTCAAGGCGATGGCAGAGATGTTCAACCGCGTTGTGATTTCTGCAAAAGGGCATTCGATGTCTCCCGAAGAGGTGCAGGAAGCGATGGCGATTAACAAGGCGTCGCAGAAGACGATTGGCGCGATGCAAAAGCAGGGCAAGATTTTTCTGGTCTACCCAACCGGCACGAGGAGCCGGCTTTACGACGAGCATAGCCACAACGGCATCCGTGAAATTTACAACTACATCCGCAAATTCGACTACATACAATGCTGCGGCATTTCAGGACTTATTCTGCCTGCGCGTGACGATGTGCCGATGGTGGGGGAGTACCCCCGCAAAGACGTGGTGCAGTACGCATTCGGCAAAGTTTACAAAACCGAAGAGTATTTGTCTCAGGTCGAAGGAGCAATCACCGACGCGAACGCCGACCGCAAGCAGGTTGTCGTCGATACCGTCGTCAATGAAATTTATTCGCTGGGTTTCGACCCACGCAAGGCCACCGTGTTTTTCCTCATCAAATACAACCCTTATGCGATTGCGGTGGCGAATACTTACCACAACGTTATCGACACTGTCGAAGAGAGGCTTTCTCACTTCAAGGCTGCGGTTGTGACGCAGCTCATTGCAAAAGTAAAGCTGCCGGTGATTGCGCGCACGCGTAGTTTTCGCGAGGCACTGAAGAATTTATTTAATTGAGATAAGAGTTTACCCCGCGCCTCGCATTCTGCTTTTTTCCTGAATCATCCTCCGTACGAAATTCCAAACCATTCTCTTCTTTATATGCATAGCTGGCCTTTTTTCCTGCAAGAAAGACGATGCGTTCGTCGCAGACCTCACCTACAAAGATCAAATGATGGGCGCCGATGCGACGCTACGCCATTTTACCGCCGAAGCGTTTCGGTCTGACGCAGTGCTTTGGCGTCTGAGCGCAGAAGAAGGTTATCTTGTGCAGATAAAAAACGAAACCTATCTCTATAAAGTGCGTATCGAATACTTTGAGACCAACCGGCGTTCGGCAGACTTCGGCCGTAAGACAGTCATCACCGCAAACAAGTGCATATTGCAACAAGGGAACAAGTTTATGACCATCTCGGGCGACGTCTCTGTCGACGCCCCACACGGGCGCAAACTCAGAACTCAAGAACTCTTTTGGGACGAAGCGAAGAACTCACTCTATTCCAACGTTGCGGTGACTGTCGAAGACGGTACGGGCAACGTTCTTACCGGAAAACGTGGGATTGTTACCGACCGCTCGCTGTCGCGCACTGTTTTCAAAGGCGGGGTTGGGTCGGGCCGCGCAGGTTTTTAGCGGATGGCGAAAACAACCACGGAACGCGAGACTCTAAAAAACTCGTCGGTTTTTTCTCTCTTCACCTCTCTCTCTCGTGTTTTGGGTTTGGCGCGCGACGTTCTCAAAGCGTATGCGTTCGGCACGGGCCCGCTTTCGGTTGCGTTCGATATTGCGTTTCGACTCAATAACATGTTGAGAAATCTTGTCGCAGAGGGCGCGCTCTCGCAAGCGTTTGTTCCGCTCTACAATAAGTATGCACACGAAGGCCAGGAAAAAGCGCGCGAAGCCGCAGGCGTTGTCATCGTCTTCGTTGCTCTCGCGATGACTATAGTCGTTGCGCTTGTCATTTTTTTACTCCCCACAGTTTTGCCGCTTCTCTTGGCAGAAGACAGAATGCCCCGCGAACAGATTGAACTGACGATAAAACTCAGCCAGCTTCTTTTTCCGTACCTCGTGATGATGAGTGTCGCTTCGCTCTACATGGGAATCCAATACTCGCACAAAATTTTTTGGGCGGCAAG
>CAUJII010000165.1 GCA_963205035.1 Spirochaetota bacterium | reverse complement strand
AGGTTCTCGGTTTTCAGCATAAGCGACAACATATCGCGAAAATCTTGTGCGTCTAACTCGACCTCGATAGGATACGTCTCTTTGATGAGTCCCGAAACCTTGAGCCTACCGTCGACGCTCTCTACAGAATGCACGCGCACGTCGCCGGTCAAAAACTTACTGGCGACTTTCAAGCAACTCTCCTTCGGTGGTGACCTCGTGATTTTCTTCGCCCTGATTTTTCTTGCGGCTAAAGAATTGTCGAATCTTGCCTTTCTTCTTGGGCGCGGCGTCTGGGTATTCTGGACCTTCGACGTTTTCAGGTTCGGGCAACTGTTCGACGGTGATTCCCAATTCTTTGGTCAGGTTTTCGACAAACTGATTCTTCAATAGAGGCACCTTGAATTTGATGATGCTCTCGTAAATTTTTCGCAAGCGGCCTTCGGCGATAATGTCGGCGACGAACTCGACGCGCGTTTCTGAAGCCGAGAGCGCGATAAGGTTCAGAGTCGTTGCAATTCTCCCGACGGATTTCTTATTCACCTCTGTCGTTTCTTTGCCGCTCTTTTTCATACTCACCACCGCTTCGCCAAGATAGGAAACGCCCTCGGCCTCCATAAAGCTCGGAGCATTTTTTTTAGTGATATTGAAAGTCAGCTTGCTGCGCACGGGGATTTTCCCGAGTGTCACGCCGACCTTACCGACAAAAGTCACGTCGTCGACCATCCGGTATTCAATCACCGAAGGTACAATCGCCGCAAACTTTTGGATATTCGAGAAAAACTGCCACAGCTCGTCTGAGTTCTTCTTGATGTTCAAATTGTTGACTATTCTTACTCCTCGCATGGTTCCTCCTGAAAAACGCTCTTTTGTTTCGTTGCTATTCCCACCATTTATCTAAATCAAAATCGTCTGCGATAACACCAGCAGCAATATAACCGCCCCCGCCGATGATGCCGCCGCCGGGGTGCGTACACGCGCCACAGAGATATAGCCCCTCGATGGGAGTTCGATACTGCGAGAGAGACGGGTGAGGTCTAAAGTATTCCATCTGCGCGGCGTTCAGTCGGCCCATGAAGATACTCCCCTCGCGCATGTTGATAAATTTCTTATCGATCTCTTCGGGCGTCATAATCTTGCGCGCGATGATATTTTCATTCGTGAGATTTGGTGCCGCTTTGCGCCACTCTGCCAAACACATCTCTGCAACTTCTTCTTTAACGCTCTCCCAATTTTTTTCGGCGAGACGGTAAGGCACAGGGAACCACAAGAACGCGGTGTGCTTACCTTCGGGCGCTTGTCCCGGATCGAAGAGTGTCGGTGTGGAACAGTACATGCGCGGCGAAGGAATCCTCCCCGCACGGATGTCGTTCCAATGCTCTCTGAATGCTTCGGTCGAATCAAAGCCGATATTGATTTTGAGAGCCTGATTAACGTCCGCATCGAACGCTGCCGCCGTATAGCGTGGGGGTTCATTGAGCGCCAAGTGAACGCTGAAGATCGAGAAGTCGTCCAACTGATAATTTTTGACCGCGCGTTTTAAGGGCTCGTCGAGATTCTTCTCGCCGACAAAGCGCGTGAACGTTTGATGGAGATCGACCGACGAGATAACGCCTTTTTTTGCGCGGATGATTTCTCCGTCGACGAGTTTCACGCCGACCGCACGATTTTTTTCAATGACAATCTCTTCGACCTCGCGCGTTCCTCGGATACCGCCGCCGCCTCTGAGGAGAGCTTTCCAAAGCGCATGCGCCATGCGGTGCGACCCACCGCGACAAATTTGCGATTCCTCAACGTGCGATAAAATCATCGGAATAAAAAAACCCGTGCCCGCATAATCGTACATAGCACCGCGTGGGATTGCCAACTGATAAAGAATTGCCGCTCGCAATGTGTCCGATTCAAACATTTCGTTTAAGACTTCCGTGGGGCTGAGTTTCATAAGCCGTAAATACTCCAGCCCTTCGGGGGTGTCTTGCATCGCTTCGATTTGTTCCGACGGCTCGGAAGGCGGTGAATACAGTGCGGGCACTACCACGGTTTCTATGTACTCGCGGTATTCTTCATGCGCTTCTGCATACGCTTTAGCGTCACTCTTAGAAAATTTCTCAATAGATTGGATGGTCTTCTCAAGATCGGTATGGATTGTAAGCGCGCGGTTATCTTTGGTGATGAGCGCCAACTGCACGGGCGGCTTGATATATTCTGCGTAGCATTCGTCGAGCTTCAAATCGCGGTATGCAGGCATGATGTCGATTGTGTCGTGAAAGAACGAATGCAGGTTGTGATAAAAACCGGGAAGCGTCACCTCTTCGGTCGAAAGCCCCCCGCCAGCCTCAAGCCTTTTTTCATAAACGAGAACGCTCGCCCCCGTACGCGCTAAATAATTTGCTGCAATGAGACCGTTATGCCCCGCGCCGATAACGATGAAGTCCGGATTTTCTGTGCTCATGCTTTCTTCTCCCAAAATTTATTTCCGATGGGCAACTTGTCGAGAATGCCAAAATCTTTGCCGATGACTTGAAGCGCGTTGTACGAAGGAGATCCCACAATCCCTCCATGGCAGTGCATCGCCGAACCTGCGAGATAGAGCCCTTCAATCGGCGTACGGAAACCCGAGAGCTCAGGGAGCGGTCTCTTGTCGTCGAATTGCTCCGGCGTGAGGCTCAACGTGTGAAACCCTCCGCGCCGCATATTGACCATTTTCTGCGCAGTGTCTAAAGGCGTGTAAGGATACACTGCAAGGATGTTGTCTTCGGTCATATTGGGTGCATACTCGCGCCAGACGGCGATACATTTTTGTGCAAAGTCGTGTTTGATTTCATTCCAATACTCGGGGCTCTTGTCTCCAATTTCAAACGGGGCAAATTGCCACATGAGCCCCGTATGAAATCCCTTCGGCGCCTGTGTCGGGTCGAAGAGAGTGTTCACCGAGACGTTAAGGCGCGGGTGCTTCGGCAACTCTCGGCGGTTCGATTCATCCATGTGCTCGGCCACATCTTCGGGGGTCTCGTAGCCGATGTTGAGGTTGAATGTCTGGTTGATGTCGGGGTTATACTTCGCCGCCGTGTAACGCGGCGCTTCTTTGAGGGCCAAGTGGATTCCAAAGAGCGAATCGCCGCGCCCATGTTCGAGTTTTTTTATTTTTTCGCACAGTTCCTTGCCGACTGCATTCTGTGGCAAAAAATTCACCAGAGTTTGCTCTAAATCGATTGCGCTAATGACGGCTTTTTCTGCAAAATAACTCTTACCGTCTTGGGTTTTAACTCCCACAGCGCGGTTGCCTTCGAGGATAATTTCTTTAACGGGGGAATTCTCGACGAGGTCGCCGCCATGTCTGACAAAGACTCCTCCCACTGCATGCGCCAAGAAATGCGACCCACCGCGGCAGAGCTGCCAATTCGTGGCAAATGCGAGATAGCCAATGCCGGGGTGCGCCAACCCTTTTTGCGTGATGTCGTAACCTGCAATCGACATGTGAAAGAGTGCCAAAGCTTGCACGTGCGGATTTTCAAAATAACTCTTCACCCAATCGTACGCGCTTATTTTGAAAACTTCTTCTCCCAGGAGAGAGACGAGCACTTTATGCGTATCCTCAATCGACTCTTTTGTCGGCGGCGAATAAATATAACGCAGCATCGCATCGGTGTGCGCCGTGACTTTCGACTTGAAGTCGGCATACGCATCGGCGTCTTTTTTTGAAAACTTTGCAATCGATTCATACGTTTTGATTTCATCGACATACCACACGAGGCAACGACCGTCTTTCAAGGGCATGCCCAAATTCGCCTCGGGGTGATAATAGCGCACACCCACTTTCTCGAGTTCGAGATCGTTGTATTGCGGCATGAGAGGTATCATGCCGTGGAAATTGGAATGCAAATTATGATAAAACCCCGGAAGCGTCACCTCTTCAGTCGAAAGCCCTCCCCCCATTTCATTACGGCGTTCGAGAATGAGCGTTCTCTCGCCCGCTTTTGCGAGGTATGCACCAACCGCAAGCCCTTGGTGGCCGCCCCCTATAACGATAAAGTCGAATTTCTTGTTAGACATAGTTACTCCTCGCGTTACGCCCGAGCCTCCATGAGATCCACTGCCGCCATGGCCGATACCACGGCGTCTTCGTGCAAACCGTACCCGAAGTAACTACCACAAAAATACGTGTTCTGGACGCCGTTCAGCGAAGGGAGTTTGTCTATCACGGCGACAGAATCTTTATCGTAAATGGGCGTATAGAAGACTGTATCGAGGTCAATCTTCGCCTTATCAATCGGGAAGTTCGGATGCTGCGTACTAATAAAAGGACAGTCGCTGCGCACTCCGGGTTCATGCCACAGAGCGCCGCTCACCGAAGTATTGAATTTCTCGTCGCGGTCGGTATAGAGAAAAGTATATGCTTGCATGAGATCGCGCTCTGGAAAGTGCGTCGTATCGGTGTGCACAACGATGCGCCCTTCTTTATATTTCCACTTGCCGAGGATTTTTTTCTCATCCACTGTGGGATTTCTCAAGAGCCTAAGACTCACGTTCGCAGGGGTCGCCAAGACGACAGCATCAAACGTCTCTTTCGCGCCTTTGTCGTCGGTAATAATAACTTTGCCGTCTTTACGTTCAATTTCTTTGACGCCTAAACCCATGCGTATGCGCGGCAAGAAATCTTTTGTGAGCGCCTTAACGTAACTCCTCGTCCCGCCCTTTATGGCAGTGATCGAATAAAACGACTTGGGCGAAATCAAATCGTTATGGACGTCCAACTTACGGATAAAGAATTCTGCGGGAGCGACAAGAATTTCCTCTGCCTGCATCGAAGACAGAAGACAAAGCGCACTCATGAGAAACGCTTTCACCTCGCCCTTAAACCACGATTTCTCTCCAAACGCTTTTTGCATCGAAAGGTCTTTGAGCTCACCGCGCTTGAGCATATTGTTTGCTTCGACCAAGGCTTTGGTTAGTTGATAATACGACTTGAGATGCCCCGGGCTAAACATAGCAAAATTTTGTGCAAAGAGCGACTTCAGACTAAACGGAGTGATATAGACTCCCTTTTTCGTATCGAGGTCCATGAAACTCACGTTGGAATTTAACGAACGTCCGCGTTCGACTTTCAGCTCGTCTAAGAGCTTGAAGAAAGTGGGATACCCTGCTTTGCCGAAAGCCGCGACTGCAATATCAACCTCGTCGCCTTCTTTAGTTTTGTGTGTGTAAGCATTGCCGCCTAAGCGGCTCTGCTTTTCATAAAGGGTAATGTCGTTATTCTTGTAGAGACGGTATGCGGCAGTTAAGCCGGCAATCCCTCCACCGACGATCGCAATACGTTTAGCCATGAAGAACCTCCGGCAATTCGAGTGCACCCTTCCCTTTTTTTACGCTCAGCGTGAGAAGAGGATGCCGCAGAAGTAAGTTGCACGCTTCGGCCATTGCACCGCCGCCCAACTCTAAAGAAAACTTTTTGGGAAAAGGATTGATACGCAAGTCGTCGAACTCCATCTTGAAGGTTGTCTTGAGCGTATGCCCATGCCGTATCGGGTATGTGTGAAAAACGAAGCGCGTTTTTCCGAACGCAAAGCCACTGTGCGCGTCCAACCCCATCCTCAAAAGAAGAAATCGCTCTTCTTTGTCTCGTATCTCGCAAGTGCGTCTGCGGCCCTCGTTCAAAAACTGGATGTCTGCCAGAAATTTTGGATACCCAAAAACTTCGACGCCGCCGCGCAACGAGAGCTCGGTGTTCACAGGGAGCTCAATAACATGCGCGTTCATGGTGTTTGTCGAAAGTTCAGAAAGCGCGGAAAGGACACCGGGAAAAAATGTCTGTCCGTATTTTGCGAGAGGAAGAACGAGAGCGACTTCGTTATAAGGCTCGATGCCCGTTGCACGGTATTCAAAACACAGGAGCGCTGCTAAAACTTGGCCCGGCATATACGTTAACGGCACATAGTTTTTACTCGGTAAAAATTTCTGAGCAATGGCCTTGTCTACATGGCAGACGACGGCGTCCATGGAGAGGTCGGTGTAAAGGACGGGCGCTATGGCGCTAAAGTCTTCAAGCGACGTGAGTGCCTGCTTCTTCGGAACGGCGGTAGTCATATTCATATATTTAGACCTTTATATCCTTTAGTACGCTATGTTAGAGACTGCTGTCATTAAGTCAACCTGAAACTATAAATTTTATTTAGTTTTTTGCACTAGTAATAGTCATTTTTAACCACTTGGTTAAGACAAAAAATCGTCATTCTCTACCGCTTTCTATATATTTCATGCAACCCACTGAAACGAGCCGTAAGATTGTGGCAAAAAAATTTGAAAAAAAATCAAACTCGATAAAGCAAACTGCAGAACCTTTATTTGCTCCCAAATGCCGCAACTGTTCGGGCTTTGAAGAAAAGCTCGCTGTCATCGAACGCAACTCAATAAAAGAAGAAGTGACGCTCATGCACAAGCATGAGATTATCCGAGAACTCGCGGCGTTCATGGGCGATAGCACTGAATGTCTTGTGAACGCTGAAGAACTCTTTGATAAATTTCGTTACCTCATCGCCGAATATGTTCTGAAGCACGAGTTCAATTCTGAAAGCAGGCTCTCGGTGCAAATGGTGCTCTGGCTCGAACAGAAGTGTAAACCCGACGCAGCAGCCCCGCTGCACAACATCATCAACCAATATCTCTCGAACCGCGTGTAGCGAACCAAGCCTCGGAGGGGGGACTGCGGGGGGGGGGGCGAGGTGCTTCAAACACGGGTGCTCTCAACGAGCTTTTTTCCAAACCCAAGTCAACTCGTGCCCGTTATTCCAAAGATGATAAATTTCGCTATGTGGTATTGCTGCAAACGCGGCAATGACCTTTTTGTCCGAGATGCCGTGGAATTTCAACGTGCACACCATGAACCTCAAGTGCGGTAAATTTACCCACGCGGAAACCGATTTCAAAAGTCTGGCGGGTTCGCACGCCATGTCGCTAACAAGAACCGTTGCCTTGGAAAGAAACGCTTCTGTGGGATTTAATCCATCCCCCTTTATATATTCGAGCTTCTTAAATTTTTTGAAGAGCTTTGGATCGGGTTCGCTTCTGTCGATCATCGTCACCGCAGCACCCAAGCTCGCCGCAACATAAGACCAGCCTCCGGGTGTTGCTCCCAAATCGAGAACAGAATCTTTGTCTGAAATTTCGAGGTTGGCTAGCGTCAACGCCTCTTGTAATTTTAGGTACGCGCGGCTCGGGGGCCCCACTCTATCCTCTTCGAGCGCGACCTTTCCGCCTGCAAAATTTCCCTTGAGCGGTTTTTCACACACAAAGAGCGTCGTTGTATTTTTGAGCGTGAACGCCGGTTTCTTCTGAGTTTCAATCGGCGCTGGGAATTGAATCTTCTTATCTTTTGGAACTTTGAGGCCCTCCGCGATGAGCGCTCCCCGCCTAAACAGAGTACTTCCTACGTAAGCCCATTTCTTGTTGCGCGACCGCAAGCTCTTCACTGCGTGAGAAATTGATTCAAAAGGGACTTCGTCAACGCGCCAATAATCTAAGACCCAAAAAAGACGTTCCGCTGAGGTAGAAGCAAAAATTAGAGGGGCCAGTTCTTGAACAACAACACCCTTTGCTGCAGCTTCATCCCTAAATTCGTGTAGAATATTTTCTCTAACAAAATAGAGAGACTGTATTTGTGGAGTTTGCATTAACCCGAGAGAAATCCCCGAAAGCGCTTGAGCTTGTCGACCCAACGTTCTTTGCCGCCGGGGGGCTTAAAAATCGCAGGCTTCAAATCAAACCCGCGCAACGTGTCGTGCACAAACTTCAGTACATAGTGAAACACTTTTTCCCGCACAAGCTGGTGGGTTACGAGTACATGGTGTGTCGTCAAATTTTCATCGAGAGTGAGTACATACGCGCATTTTTCTTTCGAACCCGCTTTGCGAAAAATATAATGCATATTTTCAATGTGCACGGTTTGATCGCCTTTCGCGTGGATAAGGCAAAGCGGTGCCTTAATGCGGTGGAGTAAAAACTTCACACGCGTCACGCCCAGCTTGAAAGAATGGAGAGCCGGCAGAGTATAAGCCTCGCCATACCCGACCCACGGGTTCATCACTTGCTCGGCCGTCAGAGACTTCGCCTTTGAAATATAGCGGAGAAACCCCTTCAAGACACCCGTCAAAAAAAGACGCGGGTCTTTAATGATGAGCCGACCATTCAAGAAGCCATTGAGCGTAACGGGTGCCGAAATTGTAATCATCCCTGTAGGCATCATATCTTCTCTGCCAGATGCCAAGAGACGCGCTCTGTCGACTCCATTGCCTTGCGCTCGTTTGCCGAGTTCGCTTGCAAGCGTGAGGCACAGATTTCCTCCCATAGAAAATCCAATCAGAAAAAAATGGCGGAACCGAGGGCGCTCCTTGAAATAGGTCTCGCGCACCATCGTGAGCCAATGCTCGTAGCGCGTCTTTGCGAAATTCTTGATGTTCGTGCCATGCCCCGGCAAGAGAGGTGCAATGACCGTGTGCCCTTCGCTATGGAGCAGATCCGCTAAATTCCGCATTGTATAAGGAGAGTCTTCAAACCCATGGACTAAAAGAAACCCCACGTCGGTCTTGCCTTGCAAACGGAACGGTTCGGCACCCCGCATGAGCTGAATTGCGCTCGGAGCTTCTTGGTACGCAAAGGGGTTCACTTTTTCAGGCAAGCCATAATGGCCGGCGACAAAGAGAAGAACAATCAAGACGATGAAAACAAGAACCATTATTGAAACATCAAGCGGTATGCTTTGCGACTCCACGCTTTGAATTGAAGATGCGGTCTCTTGGGAAATACCACAAAGGGGATGACCTCGTAAAGCCCGGCCTGTACATAGTGCTGGTAAAATTGAGGAAAATAGCGCGTCTCTAAATTCATTTCGTTTTGAAGCGTCGTCGCCACAGCCCGCAGCGCACGGAGTTCTTCGCGGCTCAATACAGGGAGGAGTTGCGCGTCGCACTCGAAGACCATGCCGCGTAAGACCATGATTTGTCGGCCGTCGATAACTTCGCCCGCGACTTGGGGGACAATCCGCACCTCTTTGCGCGCGACCATTTCGCTCATAATCTCGCTAAAAAAGCGCGGCACCGGCGAGCTTTCGATATGGAGAAAATCCAACCCCGAAATAGTCGTCGACGCTTTCTGGAAGTAGAGCATTTCTGCGTAATAAAGAATTTTGCAGAGGGCCACCCGGTTGAGCTTTCCCGGCAGCCGGCGCAAGATGAAAATTACCATCGCGCGCAACTTGGGGTACGCTTCGTAGAGCCGACTCGACGTCTCTTGCGCGTTTTTGAGGACTTCTCCCACAGCCTCCGTAGTCAAACCTTTTGACACGGTGTCTTTAGAAAAAAGTATTCCCCTCCATGGCAAAAGAACTCTACGAACTCAACGAAAATATTCCTTTGGGTGAAATTCCCAAAAAAATGTATGCAATGGCAATCCGCGAAGAACGCTTCGGCGAGCCACAAAAAGCAATCCAAAAAGAAATTCTCGACGTGCCCGACTGCGGGCCGGACGAGGCGTTAGTCCTCGTCAAAGCGGCGGGGATTAACTACAACAACGTCTGGGCGGCTCTCGGCATTCCGGTCAACATGGTCGAAACTCACCGCAAGGACCAAAACGATATGTCCAACATGCACATCGGCGGCTCCGATGCGTCGGGTATCGTCTATAAAGTCGGCGCGAATGTCAAAAACGTCAAAGTCGGCGACGAAGTCGTGGCGCACTGCGGCCATTGGGATATCAATAACCCCGACATTAAAGCCGGCAAGGTGGACCCCATCGTGCATTCTTCCAACCGTATATGGGGCTATGAGGTTAACTACGGCAGCTTCGCACAATTCACGCGCATCCAAGCGCACCAACTTCTACCGCGTCCCAAACACCTGAGCTGGGAGGAATCCGCAGCATACATGCTCGTCGGCGCGACGGCTTACCGTATGCTCATGGGTTTTCCTGAACACACCGTGCGTAAAGACGATGTCGT
>CAUJII010000164.1 GCA_963205035.1 Spirochaetota bacterium | reverse complement strand
ATGGAATCATAATCCACAGGTCCGGGGTTCGAATCCCTGCGTCGCTACAGAACCCCCAGGGGAAAACATGGCCCGCAAAACATCCCCCCGCATCGAACGCCTCAAACTCGCCTTGGGTATTAGCTACCGGTATTCGCGCGGCAAAAGCCGTTTCTTCTTGAGCATGAACGCTTTCTTGGCGTTTGTCGGCGTCTTTGTCGGAACAAGCCTCCTCGTCGTCGTCATGTCTATTTTCGGCGGCTTTCAAGCGCAGCTCAAAAAGAGTATTTTTCAATTCGATCCCCATATCATGCTCACCGTCGACCGCATCACGGGGGGCGAGAAGATTACGGGTTGGCAGGTTTGGAAGGAGAAGCTTGCCGAAGACCTCAAAGGTGACATTGTCTCCGTCGAGGGGAGCATCCAATCGCCTGCAATTTTTCGTCGCCGCAAATTTTTAGACCACGTCTTTGTGCGTGGGGTTGACATACCGCTCGATAGAACGGGCAAGATGTTCAACCTTCCGAACTATTTTCCTGAAATTGTCGAACCACCTCTTTCACGCAGTATTCCCGTGGGCGATTATGCGATCATCGGACGCGAGATGGCCGTCAATTTAGGGCTCACTGTCGGCGACTCTATCGAACTTATCGTGCCGCGAGGTCAGTTTAGTTTGCAAACAGGAGTAACTCCGTCAATCCGCTCTTTTAAGATTGCTGCACTCTTCAAAACAGGGCATTACAACTACGACACAAAAGTTGTCGTCTTATCTCTCCAGACGGCGCAGAGTCTTTATGCGTTGCCCGGTGCCGTGCAACAGTTAGTCTTGCGCGTTAAAGACACCGACGATCTCGTGCGCATTCGGCGAAAAGTTGCGAAAGCATGGCCTTTCACGATACGCACTATCGAAGACGAACAGCGTAATTTTTTTGCCGCGCTCAGGCTTGAAAAAACCATCATGATGGTAATCGTTTTTCTTTTTATCATCGCAGCGATGGTGGGAATCGTCATCGCCACGTTCAACATCGTCCGAGCGCATAGACGCGACATCGGCATTATGAAGTCTTTAGGGTTTTCTCGAAGGCATATCCTGATTATTTTTGCAGTCACAGGTCTGGCGATGGGAGTTTTAGGTTCTCTCTCGGGAATTTTTGCCGGGGTGGGTCTCGCGAATAATTTGGAACATATCTTGCATGGCATCGAACACGTTATCAATCCCATAGGCCGATTTTATGCGGAGAATATCAGCCACAGCTTTTGGACCGATGTCAAACTTATTCCGCGCGATGTCTATTATTTTGACCACTTGCCGATCAACATCGACTGGACGCTTCTTAGAATCTTGGCGTATGTCTCGATTGGTCTTTCGATTTTTGCGTCGGTGATACCGGCGCGCAAAGCGGCGAGACTGGAGCCCATCGACATTATCCGTAAGGCGGAGTTCTAACGTGACTAACGAGTCGTCGCAGGATAAAATTCTTGTTGTGAAGGACTTACACAAGACATACCGCGACGGAGAAGTGCGCTCAGAAGTGCTCAAGGGAATAGATTTTTCTGTCGCGCACGGCGAATTTGTGGCGATTCAAGGTTCGTCGGGGGCGGGCAAGAGCACACTTCTTAATCTCTTGGGGGCACTCGACAAACCCGATTCGGGAAAAATCGTGATCGACGGTTTAGAGCTAACGTCCGAGGTCAGACCCGATCAAATCGATATTTTTCGTCGCGACAAAATTGGATTTATTTTTCAAAACCATTATTTGATGCAAGAATTTACCGTCATCGAAAACACGATGCTGCCCTTGCGTGTGCAGGGCGTCGATAAAAAAATTGCGCGTGAAAGAGCGGCGCAAATTCTCACACGCATTGGCCTTGCGCACCGTTTAGAACATTACCCATCGCAGATTTCCGGTGGGGAAAGCCAGCGCGTTGCCGTCGCTCGTGCGGTCGTTAAAAATCCTCCGCTCATCTTGGCCGACGAACCCACCGGCAACCTCGACAGCGACAACCGCGCGCGCTTCATCGAAGTGTTGAACACTTTGCAAGCCGAAGACCGCTTGACCGTCATTGTTGTGACGCATGAGAATGAGTTGGCGATGGCGGCGTCGCGTCGCTTGCTGATGAAAGACGGTAAGATCGACATACCGGTTTAGAGTTTGACTTTATTCCTGTTTTAAGCGATTTAGCCACGGAGGACACGGAGGAACACAGAGGTAAGAAGCGCGCCGTGGCCTCACCTAATCGCTACAGCGAGTTCTAAGCCTAAACTCCTCACTCCCCGCGTTTGCTGCGACCCTTCGACAAGTCAACGCGTGGGGTGAATGAAAAGCCTCGCGCCCATCACTCGTCGAGAGAATCTGTCCGCGTGGAGAACAAGCACCCGCACGCAAACTTCGCCGCATCGATTTTTGGCAACCTGCAATACGCTCGTCGCATCTTGCTCTATAAAAGCGGCGTCTCAGTTGACATCATCTCTTCGGCCACCGGGCTGTCTAAGACCGAGTTGAAGAAGATCGGAGTAAAGTAGGGGCTTCTCGCCGGCGTGACGTTTCATGGCGGACTTGAATACTCATAGGCGGTGTGCCCCCCTTCCATAAAGGCTTTACGTCCGATGTTATTGTGCGGATAAAGAATCCTATCTGAAAAGATAGAAAGAATTAGGATACTTTTACCAACATGAACAAAACAGTTTCCAACGCCGATTCTGCTATCGCCGATATTTCCGACAATGCGGTGCTGGGAATCGGTGGTTTCGGCCTTTGCGGTATTCCCGAAAACTGTATCGCGGCGCTGGTCAAGAAAAACATCAAAGGGTTAACGTGTATTTCTAATAACGCGGGTGTCGATGATTTCGGTATTGGGCTCTTACTCAAAACCCGGCAAGTCAAGAAAATGATTGCTTCTTATGTCGGCGAGAATGCCGAGTTTGAACGGCAACTCCTTTCCGGTGAACTCGATGTCGAACTGGTGCCTCAAGGAACTCTCGCAACACGGTGCCTTGCCGCCGGTTATGGCATGCCCGCAATTTTTACGCCAGCAGGGGTCGGAACCGAGGTCGCTCAAGGAAAAGAAACGCGGAAATTTATGGTCGATGGCGTCGAAAAAGAGTTTCTGATGGAGTACGCATTCAATCCCGATTTTGCTTTAGTCAAGGCCTGGAAAGGCGACACGCACGGTAATCTGGTCTATCGTGGCACCGCGCGAAATTTTAACCCCGTGATGGCGATGGCCGGCAAAATTACCATCGCAGAGGTAGAAGAACTTGTGCCAGCAGGCGCGCTTGATCCCAACAATATCCACACGCCCGGCATCTATGTGCATCGGATATTTCAGGGGACTAACTACGCGAAACGTATTGAACAAAGAACGACGAGGCCAAGATAATGCTCGATAAAATTGGAATTGCAAAACGCATCGCCAGAGAAATTCTGGATGGCTACTATGTCAATTTGGGCATCGGTATACCCACCTTGGTTTCCAATTATATTCCCGCAGGTATGAATGTTGTTTTGCAATCGGAGAATGGTTTATTAGGAATGGGCCCTTTCCCCTTCGAAGGCGAAGAAGACGCCGATTTTATCAACGCGGGCAAACAGACCATCACAACCCTGCCGGGGTCGGCTCTCTTTGATTCGGCAATGAGCTTTGGCATGATCCGCGCACGTAAAGTAGACCTGACTATTTTGGGCGCGATGGAAGTTGCCGATAACGGCGATATTGCGAACTGGAAAATTCCCGGTAAGATGGTGAAGGGTATGGGAGGTGCGATGGATTTAGTCGCGTCGGCCAAAAATATCATCGTAGCGATGCAGCATGTGAATAAAGCGAATGAATCGAAATTATTAAGCAAGTGCACGCTACCCTTGACCGGGGTGCGGTGTGTAAAAAAAATTGTTACCGAACTGGCGGTGCTTGAAGTTACGCCGCAAGGTTTCAAGCTTCTTGAAAGAGCCCCTGGAGTCAGTGTCGACGAGGTCAAAAATTCGACGGCAGGTCGACTGGTGATTGACGGCGATATTCCTGAAATGAAAATAGCGTAGCGTTTGCGGGGTTTTGCAAAGCGTTTCAGCTTCACCTTGGGCGCTTCGGGCGGCATGCCCTACGCCGACACTGTCGTTTCTAAGGAAAAAATCGGTATAGTGGGTTTGCATCTTTCCGCAGCGTATCACGGCATATTCAAAACGGGGTTCTTACAAAAATTGGAATAGTTACTCTCTTGGATGGAGGGCGGTTTCTCGCGGAGACGATCCCCGCGTGGGCGGGCAGTGCGCAGGCTGGGATCGCGTACAGCGCGTGGGTGCGCGGCAACCACAGCTTCGTGGTTTTGGCGACTGGCGGCTATGCGGGCGGCATGGTCGACAACAAAAAGAATTTCGGCATGGGGCTTGCAGAGCTGGGCGTGCGCTACCAGTTGAATTTCAACGCGCGCTGGGGGCTTGCTACGGAGCTCAGGCAGCAATTTTTCATCGACGACGGTCATTTCTTTTTAGGGACACAAGTTTTACTGGGGGCAAATTATGAAATTTAAGAATTTATCGATAGCATTGGTTATCTTCGGACTTCTTTCGTGCAATGGGTATTTGAACCAGAGTGGCGCAGATAAGAAAAAAGTCGCGCAGCCCGTTTTTACACCTGCGGCCGGGCCTTTCAACCCGTTGCCCGCGAACGTAGCGATTCAAACCGCTACAGCGGGGTCGACGCTGTGTTATACGACCGATGGCACAGCACCTGCTTGTGCTGCAAGTAAAACGGCGTGCGCGGTGGGCACAGCTTACAGTGCGGCGATAACTCCCATTACCGACGGGCTGACCATCAAGGCTCTGGCGTGCAAGGCAGAGATGGATGACTCGGTAGTGGCGAGCGGAACATGCACGTTAGACAATACCGCGCCGGGTGCTGTTACGAATCTCAAAATGATTACGTATAACGGCAAAATTACCCTTTCGTGGACTAACCCTGGCGACAGCGATTTAGCGGGGGTTAAGGTTCTCCGTAAATTGGGGAGCGACCCCACGGGACCCACCGACGGCACAACCTATTATTACAAAGCCTTTGCGTTCGACCAAGTGACTAACTATTCCACGGGCGTTTCTATAAACGGCCAAGCAGGTATTCCTATGTTAATTAGCTCAACCCCCGTCAACGCCGCCACCGGTATCGCCGTGTGTAGCGGCACCCCCTGCACGGCAAAAATTGTGTCGCAGTTTTCAGAAAGCATGCAAACGACCACACCTACGCTCACGACAGAGGTCGAATCGGTAGCAAACACTTGGGTTGTAACACCCAACACCGGCACAACGCTTACGTGGGGCACGACGACCTACGCGAACGACACACTCGCGATTACCCTAAGTTGGTACTGGTTTCCTGAAAACTCAAACATCCGCTACACGATTGCAGCAGCCGATTTGAAAGATATAGCGGCGAACACTATCGCCGCGCAGGTGCAGCAGACCTTCAAGACCACCTGGGCGGGGCATTACTTTGCCACACCCGACACGGGGCAAACGACTTGCAGTTCAGGAGCCAGCGGGGATGGTGCTCTGGCGGCTTGCCCGCAGACTATTACCGGTCAAGACGGCGACTTTGCCGATACACCCAATGCGCGCAGCTATGCAGGCCCGACACAGCATGCGACGTACACGACTGATTACACCACCAAAGACAACACGACGGGCTTGGTGTGGAAAACTTGTAGCGAAGGACTGTCGGGAGCCGCCTGTGCCACTGGCACCGCTTCGACGATGACCTGGAACAACGCCGTGAACCAATGTGCGGCGCTGAATACCGCCAACAGTGGGGCGGGCTATGCAGGCATTAAAACATGGCGACTACCAACCAGTGCAGAGGTTGAAACAATTACTGATCGTAGTAAGTATACCCCTGCCATAGATACCAGTTTTTTCCCGGCGACAGTTGCTCTCTTTTATTGGTCGTCTACTACGGATGTGCACAGTACTCCGAACGCGTGGTACGTCATCTTCCAAGCTGGCGACTCGGGCCACGGCCACGATAAGACCGAAATCTTATATGTTCGTTGTGTGTCGTCTGGTCCCTGAGCGAAGCCGAAGGGTGGGCCGCGACCCGACCCCCAGCCCCTCCCCGCATGCGGGGAGGGGAGCACGGAGTGCTGGTGGGTGGGTTATTTGGTGATTGGGTTATTTTCTTTTGCGGGGTTGCCTCCGGCCACGTTGCCTGGCACTGCCCCGCTTCGCGGGCGGCAACCCAGCGGCCCTCCACGGGAGGGGAAGTTGCGAGGCAGTCTGCATTTCAAGCGCAGTACGCAGTAGAATTTCCCCTCCTCCGGAGGGGTGGCAGGCGTAGAGACGCAGCATGCTGCGTCTCTACGCGAAAATTATACTGCACCGGGTGTGCCGACGGGTTGAGGGGTTATTTCAATCTTAAAAAATCTTGAACATCAATTTCTGCTGCGCGTATTAAAGCACGTAATGTACCCACAGAAAGCTCTTTATGTTGAGGTACAGAAAGATTTGCTTTTGAGCTTGCCTTAGTCATGATAACATGGCTACCAACTTGGCCTCTAATACTCCAACCCAGTTGTTCAAACATTTTTACTGCTTTTGCTCCAGAAATGTTGCTCAATAAACCCATTTTCTACACTGTAACTAAAATTTTCTTTTGAGAAACTACACCAATAGTTTTTTGGTCTTCGGCCCAAAGCCATGCAGTAATTGCTTCTTTTATATTTTGAATAGCTTCTTCTTCAGTTTTTCCTTGCGAAACACAGCCAGGCAAAGCAGGTACCTCAATAACAAAAAAGCCATCGTCTGCTTTTTCTACAGTTGCATGAAACATCATAAGCAATAGGAGGTTCTAATATACTGTAATATGTCAAGTTGTTTCTGTTCGCTGCGTGGCTGGTCCGTGAGCGAAGCCGAAGGGTGGTCCCTGAGCGAAGCCGAAGGGCAGGTCGGCCACGTTGCCTGGCACTGCCCCGCTTCGCGGGCGGCAACCCAGCGGCCCTCCACGGGCGGGGAAGTTGCGAGGGGGCCCCCGTAGAGACGCAGCATGCTGCGTCTCTACGGAAAAATTTTATCGCGGTGTGCTCAAACAAGTCTATCAATATTCATTGCACCGTGATAGATGCCCAAAATTTCAATAGCGCTGTTATTAATCAAATATATTATTTTATAGTGCCCGTAAATCATGACCCTTGTTTCACTACCTGAGCGAGAATAGTAGGTGTACCCTAACTGAGGGTGTGCTGATAGTGTTTGAACTTTCTTGAATATGCCATTTATTACTCTTTCTGCATTTATAGAGTTGTCTCTTGCGATGTAATTATAAATTTGCTCTAAATTGGAACTTGCCTCTTCAGTCCATCTTATTTCCATTTGCTTTTTATTCTGTCTTGCATGGCATCATTACTCATTACACGACCATTTTGTGAGTCCCTTAGCCCTCTTTCCACTAAATTGGCAAAAACTATTTCTCTAACGATTTCTTCTGCTGAACTATCATCAGGTTGCTCGCGAATAAATTCTATTAGCTGTTCTTTAACCATAGCAAAATTTAATTAATTATATTATGTAGTCAATTAGTTTTTAACACGGGTTCCAATTCTGGGTGCGTTCGCCCGTAGAGACGCAGCATGCTGCGTCTCTACGGGCGCGGGCGTTTTGCGCGGGGCTCCCCATTCGCCTTTAGGAGAAGGGTGGTCCCTGAGACGAGTCTTCGAGTCTCCGTCTTCGGAGCCCGCCGAAGGGTGACCTCCTGTCACCGCACACGCCAGCGCTTCAAAAGAAAAAGACCACAAACCAAGAGGATAAAAATCCAAACGGGTAGATTCCCCCAGAGTGCGAAAAGCGTTGTAGTGCGCTCCATTATCGGAACTGCGTACACGCGGTTTGTGCGTTCAAAGAGTTTGGTTTCTCCCGTAACGAAACCCGTCGAAGAGATGAGCGCCGTGATTCCCGAATTTGTTGCGCGCACAATCGGGGTGCGCAGTTCAATCGAGCGCATCGTGCCCAACGCCATGTGCTGCGCGCTCTCATACGAATCGCCAAACCAAGCGTCGTTCGTAATGTTAATGATGAAAGGCGCTTTGTGTAAGGTGCTCTTGTCGAATGCGCGCGCATAGTCGGGCAGAATCACTTCATAGCAGACAAGAGGCATCGCTCGCACCGGGCCATGCGCGGTGGCAATTTCAAAAAGCGTGAAATTTTTTCCTGGTGAGAAATCAGAAACCGCTGGAAAGAGTTTTTTCAGCGAGGGGAAGGTTTCACCCAACGGCATGAATTCGCCGAAGGGGAGCAAGAAATTCTTTTGATAACTGGCGCGCATTTTACCTTCTGCGTCTAAATACCACATGTTCGAGTAGTCTTTGCCGGTGTGCGTCTCGTGATAAATATCGTTGATGATGAGCGGCGTTTGTGTTTCGCTTTGGAGAGATAAAATCGCATTTTGTAGTTCGCTCGATCGCGCATATTCCATCGCGGGGATAGAGCTTTCGGGCCACACGACTAAATCGAGCGGGGTGTTCGCGGCTCTTGCATCTGCAACCAATTTTTTTGTCTGTGCGACCATCCGCGCAATGATGTACGGCCTTTCGCCATAGCTTGTGATTAAGGGAACGTTTCCTTGCGGCACACCGACTAAGAGTTTGTGGGATTTACTTTCGTACGCGCTGAAGCGTGCGTATTGCACAGCCCCGTACACATGAAAAATAACGAGAAGCGCTATAAAAATCTGTAAGCTTTGACTTTCGACGAATAACCTGCGCCACGATTTAGCGACGCGAAAGAAATCTTTTCCGGCAGTGTAAGCGAGAAATTGTAATGCGATCCAAACAAGCGAAAGACCGCGTGTGCCGATAAGGTCGGCTGCTTGCGCAAAGTATAAATCGCCCGCGACAATGTTACCGCCATACCATGGAAAAAGCTGCCATCCAAAAACTTCGCAGAGGGCAAAAGCCGCTGTAATTGCCAGAGCGTTTAACGGGATGCTTGAAAAAAAGGATTGCTTTTGTCTTAAGAAGCGCAAGAAATAAAAAAAGAAAAGCATCTTGCCGCCGGTGCCGAGCGCGTAGAGCAGGAAAAGTGGGAATGCGATAAAAGCCGGCATCATTCCATACACGGCGATGGTGTGCATAATCCAGTGGTATGCGACGAGGTTCAGAACGAGTGTCCAGACGAGCCAAATCCAAAGGACTTGTTTTTTTGAGAGAGAAAAATTCTCGAAAATGTAAAAGATAGGCGTTATCGATATAAATCCCACAACGTACAGGTTGTATGGCGCAAACGAAAGAGCCGTGAGTGCTGCGGATAAACCGGCGAGCGCTAAAATGCGCCGCATCATGCTTTGGGCTCTTTATTGCGCTCGGCCATGCGCTGAAACACAATCGCGGGTACTTGGTCGACAATATTGCCTCCGAAGTGCGCGACCTCTTTCACAATCGTGCTCGAGATGAATGAGTTCTCCGAGCTTGCCATGAGAAAGACAGTTTCGAGACTCGGGAGAAGTTTACGGTTCATCAAAAAAATTGCGTGCTCGTAGTCGAAGTCCGAAACGGCGCGCAGCCCACGGATGACAAGATGGATACCACGGTCTCTACAGAAGTCGACCATGAGGCCCTCGAAAGTTTCGACCTTGACTTGGGGGTACGGTTTCATTACCTCGCGGATAATTTCGACGCGCTCGTCGGGGCTAAAAAGACTTTTCTTGGATGTGTTTTTGAGGACGGCGATGGTCAGAGAGTCGGCGATGCGGAGCGCTCTTTGGACAATATCTAAGTGGCCATTCGTGAATGGGTCGAAGCTGCCAGGATAAACGGCGGAGTGCATAAAGCGCGTTCTATATTTTTTAAGAGCGTGTAAAGTCTTACAGGCTTTACACGCTCACTTTCTCTCCCGATGTAGAGAAGATGCCGTTTCGAGGTTCTCTCACATTTCCGGGCGATAAATCGCTTTCACACCGCGCCGCTACTTTAGCCGCTCTCGCCGAAGGCACATCGACGATTGAAAACTTTCTCGATGCGTCCGACACGATGAACACGCTCCATGCGATGGAGGCTTTGGGAGCCAAAGTCGTTAAGCGTGGCGTGAGGCATTTTGAAGTAACATCTCCCGGGCTTAGAGGTTTGAAATCGCCTAAGGACACGATTGATTGCGGTAATTCCGGAACAGGTTCGCGCCTTCTCTTGGGTCTTCTTGCAGGCATCGAGGGAGTGAGTGCGGTCATCGACGGCGATGCAAGTTTGCGCACACGCCCGATGCGCCGCGTCACAGAGCCCCTCGAACGCTTGGGCGCGCGGTTTACGTGGTTGGGCGAGAAAGACTGTCTGCCCGTCCGCGTCACGGGAACACGCCTCAACGCAATCCAGTTTAGAGAAGTCTTGGGTTCTGCGCAGGTGAAATCTGCAGTCATCTTGGCTGCCCTCGCGTCGGGGTGCGCGCTCCATCTCGAAGAGCCCATCGCTTCGAGAGACCATACGGAAAATATGCTGCGCTTTGCGGGTGTTGACGTGCGTCGCGAGGGCGCAAAAATTCTTATTGCTCCTGGTAGCGTTGTTCAACCGCGAAACTACAAAATCTGGGGAGATATATCTTCTGCGGCATTTTTTGCAGTGGGTGCCTGCCTTCTCAAAGACAGCGAATTGTTACTCCGTGGCGTCCTCTTAAACCCGTTCCGCGATCGGTATCTATATGCTCTCCAAGAAATGGGAGCATCTTTGACTATTCTCCCGCAGAGCGACGAGAGCGGCGAAAAGGGCGGCGATGTTCTTGTGAGACACTCGGCACTCCGTGGTATTCATCTCACCAAAGAGAGTATTCCTTCTTTAATAGACGAGCTTCCGATTCTGACGGTTGCGGGGGCGTTTGCTTCGGGCACTTTTTCGTTCCGCGATGCGAAGGAACTCCGCGTCAAAGAAAGCGACCGGATTGGCCTCATGGTCGAAAATTTGCGCCGCCTCGGGGTGCCGGTCGAGGAGTTTGAAGACGGGCTGTCGCTCGAAGGCCAAGCGCAGCGCAAACTTTCTGGGCGTGTCGAAACCCACATGGACCACCGCATGGTGATGTCTTTTGAAATCGCGTCTCTGGCGGCTGAAAGTCCTCTACAAATTGAAGGCAAGGAGTGGGTTGAGACATCCTTTCCGTCTTTTTACGAAAGCCTTGCGCAGGTGCAAAGTTTGAAAAAAAGTGGGATTTCTCTGCGTACTGTCACCATCGACGGGCCGGCGGGTTCCGGCAAATCGACCGTTGCGGGTTTGGTCGCCAAAGCGCTTAGAATGAACCAACTCGATTCAGGGGCGCTCTATCGTGCATTCACTTTTGTCGCCTCCCGGGAGTTTTTGAAGAGCGGTTCCGCTTTGCCGTGGGCGAAGGCTGTCGAGCAAGAGGCCGCGCTTCGGGATTTCCTCTCGTCTGTCGCGGTTGAGCTCCGCTTTGACGAAGAGCATAGGCAGCGCGTCTTCGTCGAAGGTACAGAACTCACGCACGAGCTGCGCTCGGTCGAGGTGACCGAGCGGATTAAGCCCATCGCAGACGCTCTTTTTATTCGCGAACGTGTCAGGCAAATTCTGGTCGAGGCGTCCAAAAAATACGCGCTTGTCGCCGATGGCCGCGATATGGGGAGTGAGGTCTTTACCGAAGCTGAATTCAAGTTCTTTTTGACGGCAGATGTTCAAACGCGAGCCAGCCGCCGCCTGGCGGAGTTCCAAGCGAAAAATCCCACGATTACCTTAGAAGAAGTCGCCGCTCAGATTGCAAACCGCGACAAAGACGACATGTCCCGCCCTGTCGGAGCACTAAAACCTGCTCCAGAAGCCATTTTCATTGACACCTCGTCTCAAACTCAAAACGAAGTGGCCAGTACAGTGCTCGCGTACATCAGTTGTCAGGGGACATAGGACAGATGGCAGAAAGCGAGCTCGAAAAACGAACCAATTGGTCCCTTGACGCCTGGTATTCTGTTATCTGAAGCTCAAAATATGGCAACGCGCAAAGTCCTTTTCGAAGATAGCAACGTCTCGATGGAAGACGTTTTTAAGACCGACACGACGGTCGCAGATATACGTGCAGGCGCGGTCATCAACGGCAAAATTGTCGGTATTACTCCAGAGTTCGTTATCGTCGACATGAGCGGAAAATCCGAGGGCCGCATTGGGCTGCGCGAGTTCGACATTGAGCCTGCGGTCGGCGAAACGGTCGAAGCGTTGGTGCGGTCTTATGATAGCGAAACGGGGCTGGTGCATCTCTCGAAGCGCGAACTCGAAGCGCGCCGTGGTTGGGAGATTGTCAAAGAAGCGTTTGAAAAAAACGTTCCGGTCAATGCGCTCGTCAAACGATCGCTCCGCGACGGCTACATGGTGAACGTCGAAGGCGTCTTCATGTTCATGCCGCACACGCAAGTGGGTCTCTTGGGCCCGCGTGAACGCGGCGGAAAAAAAGTCCATATCATCGGCCAAACATACCTCGTCAAAATCCAAGAGTTGAACGACCGCCGCAAGACAGGCGTCGTCTCGCGCAAGGTTTTTCAAGACGAACAGAACGCGACAGTCTGGAAAGAAATTGGTAATAAAATCCGCATTGGCGACATTGTAAAAGGCACGGTCACAAAGCACATGAACTCCGGTGTCTTCATTCTCGTCGATGGCATCGAAGGATTTATGCACTGGACGAATTTCACGTGGGAGCGCAAGGCCGACGCAGTCAAGCACAAGCTCGAGGTCGGGCAAGAAGTCGAAGTGCGCGTCTTAGAAATTGAACCTGAAAACCACAGGCTGTCTTTGGGCTTAAAGCAGCTCACCGAAGATCCCTGGTCGACGGTGCTGACTCGCTTCAAAGTAGGCGACCGCGTTCCGGGGCAAGTCTCCTTCGTCGCAACGTACGGCGCGTTTGTCGAATTGGGCGAAGGTCTCGAAGGACTCCTCCACGTCACCGAGATGAGTTGGACGCGCAAAGTCAACCATGCCAATGAATTTTTGAAAGTCGGCCAAGAAGTCGAAACGAAAATTATCGGCATTAACAAAGAAGATAAGCGCATCTCTCTCGGGTTGCGCCAGCTCCACGCCAACCCTTGGGATACGATCCGCAACGAAGTCAAGATCGGCGAGACGATGAAGGGAAAAATTCGTGGGCTTACCAACACGGGTATTTTTGTAGCGATCACCGACAGCATCGATGGACTCATCCGCAAAGAAGACATCGGTTGGCTGGAGCCCGCGCCAGACCCCAAGAAAACATACAAAGTCGGCGATGAAATCGAGTTCAAAGTCATCGGCATCGACTCGGAAGCGCGCAAGGTGGAGTGCTCCATCCGCCATACGTTGCCGAACCCTTACAAAAAATTGCGCGATAAATACCCTCGCGGCACAGTTATCGAAGGCGTAGTCTCGGGCGTCGTCGATTTTGGTATCTTCATCAAGTTCGACGAAGGATACGAGGGACTGGCGCATATCTCGACGATGGAAAAAGAGCAAGCGACCAACTTCAAGAAAACCTTTGCGAAAGGGCAAGCTGTCAAAGCGGTCATTAAGAGCATCGACCCTGAGAACAGAAAAATATCTTTTTCGCTCAAAGACGTGGGTTACGCGCTTGAAAAAATCGAAATGCGCCAATACCTGGAAAAAGAAAATTCAAGCAAGGCTGAAACAACGAGCCCCTTCGCAAACTTGAAGACGTTTGTGTCTTAGGAGTATCCTTGACTGTCGTCTGGCATATTTGTAGACGAGAGCTTAAGAGCTACTTTCAATCGGCGCTCGCTTATTTCATCTTGAGCATTACATTCAGCCTCACTTTTCTGTGGGCTTATGCATTCATCAAGCAAGAAAGCTCTTCTTCAGAAGCGATGCAACGCATCTTCTATATGCTTTCGGGCACGACGATGATCACGGGGGTCTTGATTTCGATGCGGCTCATCGCAGAAGAAAAAATGCAGGGCACGATTGAGCTCCTCTTCACATCGCCCATTTCCGAATTGCAACTCGTTGTCGGGAAGTTTACCTCGGCAGTAATTTTTTTAGCCATCCAAGCTATCGTCACGCTTCCCATTCCGCTTCTTGTCGTCTTTTACGGCGGCAGCAACTGGGGGCATGCGTTTTCAGGTTTTGTGGGAGTTCTCCTCATCGGTAGCGCGACTGCCGCTATGGGGACATTTTATTCGTCGCTCACCAAGGTGCAACTCTTAGCGGCACTGATGACGGCGGCAAACTTAATCTTCTTTTTGCTGTTGGGCTCTTTTTCGCCGTATATCGACCAGCCTTTGAAAAGCGTATTGCGCGAACTCAGCTTCTACGTTCACTTTATGGATTTTGAAAAGGGCGTTATTGCTGTGAAGCACATTGTGTTTTATTTTAGCATCATAATTTTTTATCTCTACGCGGCGTCGCTTTCTTTGACGGCGAGAAGGTGGCGGTAGGCAATGGATATTCTGAAGGTCACCGAATTTGTGCGCAAGAGACTGAATTTTCTTTTTCTGGTTGTCTTGCTCTTAACATATACCGCCTCCACGTTTTCGACGCGGGGCGTCGGCTATTTCTTTTTGCTCTTTTTCGCGGCACTCCTTTATGTCGCGGGTGGCATAGCGCTTTATACGCTCTTCAAAGGCGACGAGAGAAAAACGGGAGCATTCCGCCTTACCGAGATTGCGTTCTGGATAATGCTTTGTTCTTTTTTCTTCTATTTTATTCAGATTGGCCCCGTTTGGAATAAAATTTTAGGCGAAAAGAAATCGGTGTCTCTTGAAAGGCTGAGGCAAATTTTTCAAATCCTCTACTTCAGCGGTTTCACTATCGTCTTCTTGGGGCTTTTGGTTGCATCGACTGTACGCTTGCAGGCCAAAGAAGCTCCCGTTGCGCTGACTACGTTGGGCGCTCTGCTTGTAGCCCTCGTTGCACTCAACTACTGGACGCACATTGCTCCGGCTCAAGTCGACATGACACTCATGCACCGCTTTTCGCTTTCGACAGATAGCAAGCAAATTTTGCGCGGCATGGAAACGAACGTCAAGGTGACTGCGTTCTTTCCTTTTTTCAGCGACCTTTACCGCGATGTGGAGCTGCTTCTTCGAGACGCGGTTGCAACCACGGGAAAAATTTCTTATACGTTTATAGATCCTCTGCGTGAAAAAGATTTGGCAGACTCTAAGAAAGTCGACCGCATCGGGACGATTCTCATCGAAGCGCAAGATACGGGTTCCGAAACAATAGAGGGAAGCAAGGTGCGCTCGACGCGTTTTGAGATTTCAGACAGTCAAGGGCTCAAGCGTCTCGAACGCGAACTCGTGAGCGGCATCTTGCAGGTGAGTGGTAAACCCAAGACAATCTATTACACGCAAGGCCACGAGGAAAAATCGATCACGAGCCAGTTTAACGAAGACAGCATTGGTACCTTCGATGAAACGCTGCGTGCGCTCAGGCACCATCTTAAAAAACTCACGCCGGCAGAAGGCTTTCCACAAAAAATGCCGGCGGCCGATTTAGTGATGATTTTAGGGCCGCGCCGAGACTTTGCACCCATCGAGAAAAAGACGCTCAAAGAGTACTTCGACAAAGGCGGCAAAATTTTTGTAGCGCTCGACCCCGAATCGTCTGCCGATTTTAGCTTTCTTTTGTCGCCTCTCAAAGTGAAATATGTACACAGCAAGCTCTTGAGCGATTTCTCGCTCCCTCCAGGGAAGGCGACGCTTCAGACTTCGACCTATGGCGAGCATGCCATTACCGAGATTTTCTCGAAGCGCGGCGAAGAGCGAAAGCTCACGCTTTTTCCCGGCGCGGGACATTTTGAAACAGAAAAGGAAAGCGCACCCGACTACGATGTGAATTTTTTCCTGATGAGCCACTACGCGACGTGGATTGATTCGATACCGAACGGTTTGCGCGACGACAAAAAAGAGCCGATTGCCTCTTTCAAAATTGGGCTTGCGGCGCAGGCGAAGAAGAATTCAGGCCGCTTAGTTTTTCTCGCCGATTCAGATTTTCTCGTGAACCGTTTTATCGACATGCAGCAGAACAAAGAATTAGCTCTGCGTATCGTCGGTTGGCTTACCGAAAACGAAAAGCTGACCGGCATTGTTCCGGGTAAATACGACGACGAAAAGGTGAAACTGACCGGACGCAAAGACGCCATAGTTTTTCACTTGTTTCTCTATATCTATCCCGGCATTTTATTACTCGTCGGTTTTTTTATCGTGCGGCAAAAACGAAAACGATTGTCGCAAAACAAATCAAGGGGGGACTAAATGGATCTCAAAGGTAAAACAGTCTGGATAACCGGAGCAAGCTCTGGCATTGGCCGTGCGCTCGTCTTGGAGTTTGCGAAATACGGCGCGAACATTGTGCTCTCTGCACGGACGGTTGCGGCGCTTAAGGCCGTACAAAAAGAAGCGGGTTTGACAGACGCCAACTCTCTCATCGTTCCGATGGATCTTTCTAAATACGATAAGTACAAGCTATTGGTCGATAAGGTAACGAAGAAATTCGGCGCAATCGACTACTTAGTCAATAACGGTGGGATTAGCCAACGCGCTCTTGCGCATGAGACAGCGCTCAGCGTTTATGAAAAACTCATGGCGGTTAATTTTTTTGGTAACATTGCTTTGACTCAAGAAGTTCTCCCCTTAATGCGTGCGCGCAAGAGCGGAACGATTGCGACTGTGTCGAGCGTCGCCGGTAAATTCGGAACTCCCATGCGTTCGGGATATTCTGCCTCGAAGTTTGCGCTTTCCGGTTATTACGAAGCGATACGCGCAGAGAATTACAAAGAGAATATCCGCGTTGTCGTTGTGCTGCCTGGTTTTATCAATACGAAAGTTTCAGTCAATGCGCTCACGGCAAAGGGCAAGGCGCAAGGCACGATGGACTCCGCACAAGCCTCGGCGATGTCTGCAGAAGAGTGTGCCAAGCGCGTTGTTCCGGGAATCGTCGCGGGTAAGCACGAAGTCTATGCGGGGGCTTTTAGGGAACGCTTCGCACTTTTTATGAGCAGACATTTTCCGTCGATTTTTGCGCGCATCATCCGTAAGGCAAAAGTGACATGAGATCCGTTGGGGGTTCTGCGTCGAGTGCGCGGAGCCTGGGCGAGCGTAATAAAAAAACTGCGAGCAGAATAATGCGTAGTATTATTTTTTTTGCGCTGCTGCTCTCTTTGGCGAGTGCTGTAAGTTGTACACGAGAGCAGTTCATCGATGTCGTGCGGGTGTTTCCGGGTTTTGGCGGCGCAGAAGATTTTTCTTTAACCAAGCTACCTCAAGACACAAAGCTTGTAGTAGTCAATTTTTACGCACCCGATTGCCCCCCATGCGAAAACGAAATTCCTGCGCTCAAAGCGTTTCATAAAGCCCAGAAATCGAATACGAGCTTGCGGTTTGTTTCGATTGCATCATCTTTACGAGCTGTCAATGCGGGCGATAAAGAAGCAATCGCTCGCGCACAAATAGTCAAAGAGGCGGAAGCGTTTACCAAAAAGTTTTCACTCGCTTATCCGCAGCAAAGCGCAGACGCAGCAGATCTGAAAAGTTGGCGAGTGACTGGCTTTCCCGAAACCTTTGTTTTCAAGAGAGGCGAAAAGGGCTTCGTCTTGGCGCAGAAATTTATTAGCGAAATTTCAGAAGCATCGCTCCATGAGGCCATAAAGTAAAAGCCCGTCACCCTATTTGAAAAAGCCTTGTGCGCTCATAAGCCATTCAAAACTTTTCACTCTGTTCGCGATTACACTCGACCCCCATGCAAGAAAGACATCCTTCTATTTCTAAAGTCACCGTTTCGGGACTCATTGTCGCGTTAGGCATCATCTATGGCGATTTGGGGACTTCCCCCCTTTACGTTTTTTCCGCGATTGCGGCAAACCGCGTTTTGAGCGAGGAGTTAGTCTTAGGCGGCGTCTCGTGCATCTTTTGGACGCTGACTCTCATCACGACATTCAAGTATGTCATCGTGACACTGCGCGCCGACAACCACGGTGAAGGCGGCATCTTCTCTCTTTATACTTTGGTCAGAAGGCGCAGCAAGTGGCTCATTATTCCGGCCGTCATTGGTGGTTGTGCACTCTTGGCCGACGGGATGATCACTCCGCCGATTTCTGTTTCATCTGCGGTCGAAGGCCTCGAGGCTCTTTATCCGGGAATACCGACAGTCAAAATTGTCGTCGTCATCCTCACGGGACTTTTTATTTTTCAGCAGTTTGGTTCGCGCGTCGTCGGTGGCTGGTTTGGGCCCATCATGTTCGTTTGGTTCTTGATGATTGCGACTTTTGGAGTCATCCATATTCTCGAAAATCCTGTGGCACTGAAAGCCGTGAATCCTTATTACGCATGGCATCTGCTGACGCAGTACCCGCATGGCTTCTGGATTTTGGGAGCTATCTTTTTATGCTCGACGGGTGCCGAAGCTCTTTATACCGACTTGGGGCATTGCGGCAGGCAGAACATCCGCGT
>CAUJII010000163.1 GCA_963205035.1 Spirochaetota bacterium | reverse complement strand
TGCGGATGTCCATAGCTGCTGCGGATTTCCATAGCTGCTGCGGATTTCCATAGCTGCTGCGGATTTCCATAGCTGCTGCGGATTTCCATAGCTGCTGCGGATTTCCATAGCTGCTGCGGATTTCCATAGCTGGGGCGGTTTTCCACTTCTACAAAACTATTTTTTCGCGGGGAACATGCGCCCCGTTGCGACAAAAAAACGCACGCGGGCAATCGATTCCCTATATTCCGCATGCGCTCTCGCGAGCCGCGCATTCTGCAAATCTTCCATCGATTGAATGACGTCCAGGATTGTCGCCATGCTCAAACGCAAATCGTTGCGTTGCGCGTTGTAGTTTTTCTCCGCCGCCTCGGCCGATTCGGCATACGCCTTTTTTTCAGCCGATGCCTTGACGAGACTGTCGTGAGCGTCTAATAACTCCGTCCGCGCTTTTCTTTCGGCAAGGCTCAACTGCAACTCGGCTTGCCTGAGCTGCGACGCGGCGATGTTTTGGTTCTGGATGACTTGCCCACCGGCGAAGAGAGGTAGCTCGGCCGTTAAGCTCCCAAAATAAGAACTTGGCTGACTGCCGTCGAGCGAAGGCCGGTACGATCCATCGAGATAGATGTTTGGGAGGTGCCCACCGAATGCGGCTTTAACGTCGTTGCGGCGCAATGCGACGAGAGCTTTCCCGAGCGCAATGTCAGAGCGCGCATCGAGGCTCCCCGTTTTTGCGTCGAAGTCGTCGGCTGCAAATGCCTGAGTCTCGGGAACAAAAACGAATTCGTCGTTGTATCCTGTAAGAAAGGCAATCCGTCTTTTCCATTGCGCTTCTTGTTCCTCTGCAGCCAAAAGGTCGGCCTGCTTTTGACGTAGCCTTGCTTCGGTCTTGAGAGAATCGCCGCGCTTGTTGCGCCCGAGCGAAACGCGGCGGCGAATTTCTGCGAGGCTTGCCTGAGTAATGCGGACGGCTTCGCGCGCTTCATGCGTCACGGCGATACTCAACTGGTATTGCAGCGCAGCGTCGGCAATGTTCATAAGATGCGCCGCCATCTCTGCGCGTAAGTTCTGCTCTTCGGCCACGCGTTCGAGCCTTGCGCCCACAATTCCCGTATACTCGTTGAGTCCTGTCATGATGTTTTGGCGCGCAGTAAACCGAACACCCGGTATGGCAAAGGTCGGGCTGAAAGGTGCGTACCGTGCGCTCAAGATAGAAATCTTCGGCAGCCATGCGCCAAAGCTCTTGTAGTATTTCGCGTCTGCCGCAACGCCGCGTTCTGCGGCAATAGCCAACTGTTCTGTGCGGTCTATCGAAAGGAGAAAAAGATCTTCGATGGTAAAAGTTTTTGCGGAAAAATCGATATTCTCCAAACGCTTGTGAATGGCCGACTCACGCAAGACCTTTTCAAAAACAGGCTCGACCGCATTGTCGTGGAGCTTGACCGGAGCGCCCATGCAGGAAATGAAAACTGTTACAGAAAGAAGAGAGAGAAACCTTATCATGAAATCGCCTGAAAAAGCAGATAGACGCCTGAGCCTAAAATAATGAACGCGGCAGCGCGTATTGCATAATTGCCGATACGTTCGCCAATTTTCTCGCGGTAGCGTTTGAAAACAGCAACCAAAATAAAAAACCAAACGATAATGCCGATACCGGCAAAGATGGGGAAGAGAAGCATATCCCACAACCCAGTAATCTCTAACCACGAAAAAATAATCGAGTTGGCGCTTCCCCAAGTTAAAAAGAGCGTTGGATTAAAAGCCGCGATGAGAAATCCCGTCAAGAAGGGCGCGCCTTTGCGCTCGGTTGTCGTGACACCTTCTGTTTGGATGTGGACTTTCTGCACCAAGAAAAAAATTCCCAAGATAAAAAGAAAAATCGCGCCAATCAAACGAATATACGATGCAAGAGAAGGAAATGCCTGGATGAGTTGGATATACCCAAAAAGTGCTAACGCACAATACCCGGCTTCTGCGAGTGCCGCGCCCAACACAATGCGCTGAGCCCACTGAAAGTGCCCTTGCATCGAGTTACGAAATACCAAAAGCGCAATCGGCCCCGAAACCGGAATCGAGCCGATGAAGCCTGAGAGAAATCCAAAAATTACACCCTGCAAAAATTGTCCTTAGCGGTAAATGCGCTCCGTCACCGGTGAGCCGTGGGATTTACCCACGACATCGACATATTTTACCGTTGGCTTGATGATTCCCTCTTCTGCAAAGACAGAGATGTATTGAAGCACCGATTCTTTTCCATTGATGGCGATGAACGGAGTAATTTTGCACGGTCCCTTCGGTTCAAACGCGATGCGGATTTTTCTGTCGGGGAAAGCCTTGAGTTGAACCCAGAGATTATTCCCACTCACCTCTTGCGATTTTATGCCATAAGCCATGTTTTCAAAACGGCCGATGGCCTCGGTCGCATGCGGTCCTTTTTCCAGCATCTGCCAGTAACCGAATAGAGGCTCGCTTGCGATGGGCTGGCAGGTCGCGCTATTATAGCGCACGACGTAATGCACCTCGTTACGGTTCTTGTTGCGCTTGATGTGGAATATGTCTGCCTTTGCATCGGCTGCATTTTGCGGCGAAACCGCCGCAAGCAGAAATGGCGCAAGAGACAGAGCCGATGGAAAGCGCATCGAAGCGAAGGCTATTTTTTCTCCGACATCTCTTCTTCGACAATCAAGAAATCTTCTTCATCGTCGTCGTCGAAAACGCCCAAGACGTCGTCGTCTTCGATGATGACTTCGTCGGACGCGCCTGCCGTTTCTTTTTTCTCTTCGGTTTTCTTTGCCGGAGGCAGCTCTTCTTCGTCTTCGAGCAAGATGATTTCGTCGTCTTCTTCGTCGATGACAATTTCGTCTTTTTCGTTCAGAGTTGTCGCAGCCGCCGCCACTGCCGCCGTTTCGGTTGCGCTGGGGGGAGCTTCTTCTTTAGGTATTTCTCGCGCCGTTTCTTTCGCCGGTTCTGCCACCGCTGGCGCACTTCCGCTCGCCGCCCCTGCGGGTTTTGGCGCACTTTCTGCACTAGCTGGCGCACTCTCGCTCTGTGGCGTAGACGAAGAAGTTCCGCTGCGGCGCGGCGCATCGCTGTCTTTGAGGTTGTCGAGTTTTGCGATAATCGCGAGAATACGCGTTTCGAGTTCTTGCTCTTTTGATTTGAGTCGGTTGAGTTCTTGCGTCGCTTCTTGAAGCTGTTGCTGCCATTTTTGCGCTTCGCGTTCGCGTTCCTCGGCGGTCAAACGCAACTGATCGTTCGTCGCCTTGAGGCGTTCGGATTCTGACTCTAAGTGGCTGTTCTCGACCCGCAGATCGGAGATGAGTTCAAGCGCTTTGACGATGCGCCCTTCGAGCTGTTCAAGCTGTTCCATTGTTACCATAATCGACTTTATGACGGATGACGCAGAGAGGACAAGTCTTTTTTGAGTTGAAGTCCAGAAAGAAAGTTTTTTTTGAGCCCAATCAATGGCCATCCGCATCCCTCCCTCAGCCCCGCTGAACCGCCAGAACGAATATCTCCTGCCCCACGACTCACGGTGGAGCCGCTTCAAGCTCATGATTGCCCGGTTTTTTATGCGGCGCATGGGAGTCTCGCATGAGGCGACCGATATGATCCGTTCTGCGATGAAACTCGGCAACCCCACGAAAGCTGAGTGGCCGACAGAGACCTTGCCGATGAATTCGCGGATTTTTGCGTCGGGGTTTTGGAATTATAGCTTCTTTCAATTTAACCGGAAATTCTTACCGCCGTTTTGGGCCGTTGAACAGTACAACCCTAAATCCGTATCGTTCTTACCACGCTCGCACAACATCTTAGCACTCAACCAAACTCAGCGCAACTGGGTGGCCATCGGCTTCCCCGGCCGCTCGAACGAATCTTCCATCGACATGGCGGGGAGCATCATGGTGTCGCCGGGTTCTTATACGATTGAATTTGCAACACTCGAAAAAGGCCGGTTGGTGCGTCCTGCCGACGAAGCAAAAGATGTCAAACTAACGCTCTTGAACTCCTTTCAGCTCCGCTGCGAGTGGCGAGGCATAACCGTCGAATACACCGCGACAGAAACCGGAATCCACCTCAAAGGCTTCGGTTCGATGCCTCTCATCCTTTCGGTGCGGCCTTTTAATTTCGAGGGCCCTGCCCTTCTCTATAAATTGCAATACCAAGAAAAAAGACAGCACCTCACCGGCGACGCCGATATTTTCTTCACATCGAGTCCAAACGCGGCCTTTGTCTCCAATTGGAAAAAAGGCGATGCGCTCAGACGTATCTCTTCTTTATTAAGGCATGGCGATGACGGAGTGGTAGACGCCACGCTCCACCATGAAGCGAGAGAAACGATTGGGCTCACAAGCGCATCGTTTTATTTTTCCAGTGCGAGCCAATGTGGAGCACACATCGAGAATGCAGAAAACGACCCGGTGCCGGCGGTACTCAAGGGAAAAAGTGCCGAAGCGATCACGTCTGAGTTCTTCTCTCCGCTTCTTAAAACTTCGCTGCCAAAAGATTTCTCGGCGTGGTTAGAGCACGCGCAGATGCACCTGATGACACTGTGGGATTACGATTCGATAAAGCCGGGCTCGTATACATACCACCATTTTTGGATTAGAGACGCCGTAATAATGATGTATGCGCTTCTTGTCGCGGGTGCGCACAAGGCGGTGAAACCGATTATCGAACGCTTCACGGATATGGTGCGTAAGTCGGGACTCTTTGAATCGCAAACCGGCGAATGGGACGCCAACGGCCAAGCACTCTGGATAATAGCGGAGTATACGCGCTTCACGAACGATTCTTCTCTTATCGAATCGATGCAAAAACAAATCACGCAAATGGTCGCGTGGTTTGAAAGAACGTGCGCGCAAAACGGAGGCGTGCTTCCTCCCGGTTTTTCCGCCGAGCACTTGGGCCCCGCCGATTGGTATCTTTGGGATAACTTCTGGGCGTTGGGAGGGCTTAAAGCGATTGCGACTCTCGCCCCCACAAGCGAACTTCGAGAGCGCATTCAAAACCTCTCTCAATATCTTTCGACTTCGCTCTTGGAGTATCTCAAGGAATACACATACTTACCCGCTGCGCTCGGACGCAATAAAGACGCCGGCATGGTGGGCTCGATTTCTGCTCTCTATCCGTTAAAGCTCAGCCCGTTCCAAGACGAACGCATGCTCCGCACGGTGGATTTAATCCGTACACAATACTTTTTCAGAGGCGCCTTCTTCCAAGACAACATCCATTCAGGAATGAATCCATACCTCACGCTGCAAATAGCCGAGTGTTACTTGGCGGTAGGCCAAACTCAGGAGGCGCGGAATATCCTACGCAGTATCAAGAAAAAAGTGCAGAAGGCATATACCTTCCCCGAAGCGATACACGCACACTCGGGGGGCGGTTGCATGGGCGACGGCTTCCACGGCTGGGCTTCTGCCGAGTCCATCCTAATGATACGCAACCTTATTGTGCGTGAAACGAAGCTCACTTCGGGTGAAGATGCGCTCGTGTGGTTATCGGGGTTTAGCGCAAACTGGATCAAAGAAGGCGCGAGTGCAAAAAATATTGCGACCCCTTGGGGACGGATGGCGTTTGAACTCAAAGATAGTGTGCTAACGCTCCACTCTCTTTCTGACGCTGTTGTGCATTGCATCTCCCTCCCACAGGGGTTTTCCATGAGTGACGCCGCGACAGGTAATAGTTTGCTCCGAATCGCGCCGAGTACGATTTCAAACATCGATTGCGGCGAACGCACGTATTTCTTTGTTACACCAAGCCCTCACTGCCAATTCAAAATCTTTGCACAAACCAGCCCATGAAAAAAATAGAGCGATTATCCCTCGCTTTGACCATAAAGCGTTCGTTTACGAGGCAGCCTGAGATGAGACACCGCAAACACGCACACTACTGCCACCGCTGCGGCGAAACGTTTGAGCCGTGAACTGTTACACAACAGTACTTCCTTCGCGCCACTGCGGCGTGAATTTAGCGTTTGAAGAAAATTTTTTTGCGTTTGAAAAAGATCCCCAAGCGTTGTATCTTTTTTTCTATGAAAACAACGACGCTGTCGTTCTTGGAAAATCCCTCGAATTAGAAAAGGAAGTCTTTGCGCACAAAGGCCCCGAAGTCTTTCGCCGCATTTCAGGGGGCGGATCTGTTTTCCAATCGCGAGGAAGTCTTAACTATGCTCTGTTTCTCTCTCTCGAAGCTTTCCCGCAGTTTATGAACATCTCTCTCTCTTATGATCGCATCTTGCGCGCCGTCTCGAGTTGTTGGAATGGCCGCGTTATACAGCAAGGGCTTTCCGATCTGGCGCTAAAGAATCGGGGGAGCTATAGAAAAATTTCAGGTAACGCGCAGTGCCGAAAAAAAGGATGGATTATGCACCACGGGACGCTGGTTTATTCCAAGAGAGCGCTCCGTCGTATTCCATACTACTTGAAGCCACCGCCGAAGGAACCCGACTACCGCAAAGGAAGGACGCACAAAGATTTTATGGCACAAACACTCCCGTGCTATGGCCGCGCCGAACTTATACGCGCCGTGCGTCATGGCGTCGCAAGCGAGTTTGGTGCAGAACTTCATTCGCTTCCACCTACATATTTTGACGACTTAAAACGGAGAATCCCTTTCCAAGCCGAACGCAGAAGTAAAAGCGGTAGACTATGACGCGACACGAACGCCTAACTCGACTCCTCAAGGAACATTTTCCGCAAGCGCAATTTGAACTCATCGACGATTCTGCGCCGCACGCGAACCACCACCCTGAGTACGACGGCGAAACGCACTACCGCTTGCGTATCCAAGATACTTCTTTTGCGGGAAAGCCCACCGTGAAAATTCACCGCGAAATTTTTGCGGCCATTAAACCCGAGACCGATGCAGGACTACACTCGTTCGTCATCGAAAAAGCCGCAGCGCCATAGCACTCGGAGAAAATCTTGGACAAACGCTCGGTTGCCATTCTAGGCGCGGGATTTCTTCAAAAACCGTTCATTGAAGAAGCCAGGCGTCTGGGCTTGGATGTCCTCGCCCTCGATCAGAATGCCGAAGCTATAGCGGCAAAAGACGCCACTCAATTTCTACGCGTACAAATTGCGGATGCGGCGCAAGTCGTCGAAGCGCTGACGCCTTACAAAGAAAAATTGGCGTTCGTTACAACGGTTGCGACCGACTTCTCACACACCGTAGGTGTCGTGAACGACGCTTTCTCTCTACCGGGACTCTCTGCAGAACAAGGACGCATCCTTACGCACAAGGGGGCGATGCGCGATTTTTGCCTCAAAAATAACTTTGCGCACCCGCAATACAAATACGCGAATGACAAGGCGGAGTTACTCCACTGGGCAGAAGAGAATTTTTGCGAGGACGGGTTTGTCATCAAGCCCGTGCAGAACATGGGGGCGCGTGGCGTTATGTTTTTCCATAGCCCCCGCGATCTCGAATATGCGTTCGAGTTCGCCGCAGATAACGACAAGAACGGTTGGGTAGTTCTCGAACACTTTATTCCCGCGCGCGAAATTTCCGTCGACGCCATTTCGTTT
>CAUJII010000162.1 GCA_963205035.1 Spirochaetota bacterium | reverse complement strand
CGAGGCACGCCGCGACGCCATCACCGACGAAGGTCTCGCGCATTTTCAAGAAGCATACCGCGATGGTTCCCCCTTGAGGGGGTCAGGGGGTGCTGTTTCCATCACAAAAGAAGACCTCTTCTATTACATCTATGGCCTGCTCCATTCGAAAGACTACCGGGCAAAGTATGCAGACAATCTCTCCAAAGAATTGCCGCGTATTCCCCGGGTTAAATCCCCCTCTGATTTTTGGGCCTTCAGCAATGCCGGCCGTGCGCTGGGTGAGCTGCACGTCAATTACGAGAAGCAGAAAAAGTTTGGTTTGAAGCATGTGACCACAACCACGCTCAAAGACGCGCACTACCGCGTCGAAAAGATGCGTTACCGGGCCAAAGATGACAAGACCGCGATTATCTACAATGACTACCTCACGCTCGAAGGCATACCGAGCGAAGCGCATGACTATGTTGTGAACGGCAAGTCGGCCTTAGACTGGGTCGTCGAGCGTTACTGCGTCAAAACCGACAAAGACTCGGGCATCGTCAACGATGCGAATGCGTGGGGCGACGAAACCGCGAAGAACCCGCGCTACATTGTCGAGCTCATCGAGCGCGTGGTGACAGTGAGTTTAGAGACGGTGAAGATTGTGAACGGGCTGCCGAAGTTAGAAATTGTTGAAGGGTCTGCGGTGTAAGAATGTCTTGGCAAGACGTAGTCACGAGTCTGAAAAAGCTGGCGGGCGAACCGACGGCGGAACAAGTTCGCATTGCAAGTCTGCTGGGTCTCCAATTGCCCATCGGCACGCCATCAATCGTTGCCGGGATAATCATTCGACACGCAGTGTGTCATGTCACTCTGGAACAGTTTCGTGATAGTGACTCTATCCCTGACTCCCTACTAGAACTGGAAAGCGAACTTGATGTGCCGCAAACTCAAAAACTACTGACCGGCACCCATGAAGAAATATCCGCTTGGTTTGCCGTACGTTATCACCAATTAACAGCAATAGGACTTCGAGAACTACAGCCCGAGCCCGGAGATATTGTTGCTCCAAAAAGTAATCCCAGCGACCATCTGATTATTTCCAGTATTGATCCTCAAGGGCGCGTGTATATGCGGGGCGGAAATGGAAGGCGAGCTTGGCCCAATCATCTGCAACTGATTTCCCGGTCATCGCAAGACGAAGACCATGCCATCAAAATTCAAGAGATAGAAGCAAAGCTACGAAACTCTACAACATACCGTGGCCATTCAGTATCCAACAAATTGTCGCAGTATAAAGTGGCTGATTCTCGACCATCGCCTGAGGCTATTCGTGCCTTTGAAAACCTTCTTGAAAGTGGGGAGCAGAATGAAGCCCCATTCCAGAAAATCTTGGAGGAATACCCTTCACTCTTGGGGCCATTGGTTGTCGGACACCATGATACGTATGTAATCCCAAAGGCAAGACTTGGAGCCGAGCATGTGACTGATTTTTTGGTACTGGGGTTCAACAGTTTGGGGCCACAGTGGCTTGCCATAGAGTTGGAGGCACCAAGACACGCTCTTCTCACTAAAGACGGAGCACTTCGCTCTGAGGTTCACCATGCAATCAAGCAGATTCAAGAATGGCGTGAATGGCTAACGCAAAACGTAGCTTACGCACAAGAGCAACTCGGTCTCTATGGCATTACCAACAGAGTAAAGGGATTGGTGCTAATAGGTCGTTCCGACGTTAGCTATGAACGTGAACCTGCCCGCAGTCAAGTTCTTGAAGATTCCAATATTGAAATTCACAGCTGGGATTGGCTGTGTCGTTAAGCCATAATTTAAGCCGCCTGAAAGCAGCGCAAGACAATAGCTATTTCTCAGATTTGAAGAATTCGCTCGGCTTATACACTTTGCAAGGCTGTGTCAGAATCGCCCGCTCTTCGGCCTTGACCTCGGCAATAATGCGCTTGATTTCAGCCGCTTCTTCAGGGGTTTCCGGTACGGCGTAGCTGACTTTGTACGATTTCTCCTCAAGCGTTTTCATGGCCGTTTATCCAGCTCCCTTTCTATGGCGTCAATGATCTTGCCAAGGGTAAAAAACTCGTGAATTTCATCGGCTGAAACGTCGTGCATCTCGGCGTGCGATTTTCCGGTGAGCTCATCAATGAAAAACTTAAACTCGATGTCCATTATCCCCTCGGGTGGGTCTTTTTGTGAATCTCTTTCAGACGCTCAATCGAAACCCTTTCATCATGCGACACGACTCGAAGAGCGCAAAGGCCGTATTCAACGCATCGGGCAAGCCCGCAGCGAAGTGTGGATTGCCAACTTGCGCTACCGCGACTCGGTCGAAGACCATCGAGGAAGGCGGTTGACCCGTTGAGCGTAGCTATATCCGCTAAGGCACGAGCGATGCGGCCAGCGATCCCGATTATTGCAGGCTGCTCGAGGGTGCATAATCAAAAACGCAGACTTAAACCGCCGCGAATCGTTTGAGGTTGATGTCGATATGCCAGCCGCTTTGGTCTTTGATCACGTCGTTCTTCAGCGCTGAAGTTTCGAAAATGCCGCCGACACCGAGTGTCGTCCTTTCATTCAGCGGAAAATTGAATAGCGCGAAGCCATGGTAGATCGGCCCCGAATAGGTGCTGCTTTTCAGTTTATATTTTGCGCCACCCCGGTCGGTAAAATCGAAGCTGGTGTAGCCAACCCCACCGCCGAGTTCGACCCCCGCAAACGCCGCAGTGAATGCGCCCGTGAGTAAGATGAGACAGAGGATTTTTTTCATGGTGTGTTCCTTGTAAAATAGTTTGGTAGCAATTCAATTAATTTCCTTAAAACGCATACCCCATCGCAATGGTTATACGGGGTGCAAAAGCATACTGTCCCATAACCCTTGAAAGACTCTTGTGGGCCACAGCGGCGCCGTTTGTAATTGTGTACTGAATCTGCTGCGGCAATGCAAGAATATAACCAACAGCGAAAAAAAACACGAAATGGTCACTGCTGAAAGCGTAGCCAACGTCAGCACCCAATGCTATACCAGATATCTTTTTTTCGCCTTCAATTGCGCCTGGCACGGCGGTGCCTCCGCTAGCGATAGCACCCTTTGAAATACTCAGCAAATCGTTATAGTATGTGGTAATTAAACTGCAATAAAGACCGTCGAAACTAATGCTTGCCGGATAAAATCGCGCAGCAAAAGATATAGTCCAAAAAGTCTCCGACAGGTTAATATTATCCCTTTGCGTATGCTCCGAACTATTCAGAACGTCAATAGAATTGGCACCGCCATAGTTCAGGTCACCGACAAGGCTAAACCAAGCGTTTAACATTCTCTGGTAACCAATGCTTACGCTGCCAAGTGCAACAAATGGGCCCACATTCACGTAGACTAAATTCTTATGGTTTTGTGGTGCATCTTTGTCTTTCGTCGATACTGAATTTGAAGTTGGCGTATTCTCATTTGTCTCAGGATATATCTTGGAGTAAGAAAAGACCGCGATGATAAGAATTAAAAATCTTAGTTGTAGGCTTAATTTCATCAGAAGAACCACCCCCCTATGTCAGCGGAAAATGTCTCTTTTTTCCACATGATATTTGTCTGAATTTTCTTCATGCTGCTCTCTCCTGTACAGTATTTTTTTCTCTGCGCGCATTGAGCGTAACCTTTTCCGGTCTGCTCCATGCACGGATTTTTCCCGACCAACGCGTCGGATTTGATGCCTTGGCGCGTGCGTAGGTTGCACGGCGTCGAGCGAGTATCTCGATGTCAAGACCGCGGCGGCGCTCTGATGGCGTCACAAAACCGATGCCGGAATGCCGGTGCTCTGTGTTGTACCAAGTGGCGAAATTTGTCATCCAGCTACGCGCGTCGTCGATGCTGTCAAATAGATCCGGATAGTTCGGTCGATACTTGAGCGTACGAAAGTGCGATTCAGAGAACGCGTTGTCGTCGGAAACACCGGGCCTTGAGTAGCTCGCCTTGCCGTAGCGTGTAAGCATTGTTAAGAACTCACTCGACACCATCGGCGCGCCGTTATCCTGATGCACTGTGAGAGAACCACGAGCGATGCCTTGTGCCTTGCAAGTCTTCTCCAGAAGCGATGCCGCGAGCGCCCCCGATTCTTGCTCTTCGATCGACCAGCCGACGATGCTGCGATCCCAAATATCAAGAATCACGTAGAGATAAAAATATACGCCACGCGCGTTCGTCAGCAAGTAAGAGATATCCCAGCTCCAAACCTGGTTGGGTGCTGTCGCTTCGATTGCATCGGGTCGTTTGCGCTCCGGCGCCTTGGATTTGCTGCGGTGGGTCATAAGTCCATCCGCATGCAAAATCCGAAAAAACGTCGATTCTGAGGCCAAATACTGGCCTTTTTCGGCCAAAATAGGCACAATTTGCGTCGGACTTTTGTCGCGAAATTCTGCGCTGCACGCCACGTCGAGAACGGCTTGCCGCTCCGAAGTGGTGAGGCGATTGGTGGCAGAGAATTTATTTTCTGCGCGGCCATCTGCATTGTTGTCGGGATTCTTCCAACGCATGAACGTCCTTGTACACAGGCCCAAAAAATTACAGGCGGATCGCACTCTGACTTTCTGCCGCTTTGCTTCTGTGACAAAATTCAAAACCTCCGTGCGCTCGGTCATACTCGTCATTCCTCTCCGAGCCACTTCAGGCCATGTTTTTTTTTAAGCGCCATGAGGGTGGTGAACTCTGCCAGCGCACGTTCTTTGCGTCGCAGATCGCGTTCGAGCTCTTTAATCTGCGCAGCCTGTTCGCTCTCCCGTGCATGGGCAGCGTCAATTTGCGCCAGCTTCTCCTGCACTTCTTTTTCCCACGCATCGATTTGCGCTTCGTGCAAGCCCTGTTCGCGCAGCCAGTGCCCCAGCTCTTCATTCTGCAAGCTACGTGCATGCAAAACTTTCTGCAATTTGTCCTGGATTTCTGAAGTTTTCGTACGTCGGTTTTTCATGGTGCCATTTCTAGCAAGGCGCAACCAGTAGTACAGCCGATGTACTGGTACGCCCAACTGCTCGCTTACCGTGGCCACGCTGGGGCCATCTGGTCGCAAGAGTTTCGCTAATGCCAGTGATCTGATCTCTGCCGAATTCATGCCCATTTTACAGGTAAATTTAAGCGACAGAATCGCTGAAAGTTACCGCCACTTACCAGATAGAATTCCACCATTCTTCAAAACGCATAACCTATCGCTAGAATAAGGCGAGCTCGTCCATTGGGAATTGTGTAATTCTGATTCAGATTACTATCTTCCAGGCGATATTCCAAGTTTCGCCTAAAATTGAACAAGAGCTCTAAACCCA